>NZ_JBHRSJ010000001.1:398147-479029 GCF_042643485.1 Azotobacter bryophylli
AGGCGAAGACCAGCCGCACCCTGCACACCCCGGAAGCCTTGTGGGAGTGTCTGATGCAGGTGCGCCAGCAGGGCTGGTGCATCGTCGACCAGGAGCTGGAGCAGGGGCTGCGCTCGCTGGCGGTGCCGGTCCGGGATTCGTCAGGGCGGGTGCTCGCGGCGATGAACGTCAGCACCCATGCCGGCCGGGCCACGATCGCCGACCTGGAAAAGCGTTTCCTGCCGCTCATGCTCGGCGCCAGCCGCGAGCTGAGCCAGCAGCTGTTCGCCTGACCGCCGGGGCGTTGCCGCGCTTGGCGGGCGTCAAACCGGTTTGCTAGTCTCTGCGCTCCATCCGCGGTGCGGCGAAACGCCGCACTGCGGATGGGGCCGCGATGCCTTGCAGTGCAACGAGCCACCTCAGCGGAACGAGGTGATGCCGTCCCATAAGAACAATATCGGGGGCCCCGAGATGATGGATCTACCCTTGCTCAAAGAGGGCAGCAGTCTGGTCTTCGACCGTGCCGACCCGTACGCCGTCTCCGGCTACGTCAATCAGCACGTCGGCCCGCACGGGATTCGTCTGGCCAGGCACGGCGCGCCCGCCGCCAGCCTCAGCCATCGCAAGTTCGGCACCCTGGACCTGTGCCGGATCAGCTACGGCGGCAGCGTGCGGGTCACCTCGCCGGCCCTGGAAACCCTCTACCACCTGCAGGTGCTGCTCAAGGGACACTGCCTCTGGCGCGGTCGCGGCCGCGAACACCACTTCGCCCCCGGCGAGCTGCTGCTGATCAACCCGGACGACCCGGTGGATCTGACCTATTCGGAAGATTGCGAGAAGTTCATCGTCAAGCTGCCCGAGTCGCTGCTCGACACAGCCTGCACGGAGAACCGCTGGCAGCGCCCCAGCGAGGGCATCCGCTTCAGCGCCGACCGCTACAGCCTGCGGGAGGCCGGCGGCTTGCTCAGCCTGCTCGGGCTGATCTGCGAGGAGGCCGAGGCGGAAGGGGGGCCGCCCCTGGCGCACGAGCACTACAGCCGCATCGTCGCCGGCAAGCTGCTCGCCCTGCTGCAGAACAACGTGCGGCGCGAACTGCCGAACGGTCCGGCGGGGACATTCGAGCGGATCGCCCAGTTCATCGAGGAGAACCTCAAGCAGGACATCGCCCCGGAAACCCTCGCCGAACTGGTGCGGGTCAGCCCGCGCAGCCTCTATGCGCTGTTCGAGCGGCACGCCGGAACCACCCCGAAGCACTACATCCGCCAGAAGAAGCTGGAGCGCATCCGCACCTGTCTGAGCGACCCCGCCGTGCCGGTGAGGAACGTCACCGAGGTCGCCCTGGACTACGGCTTCCTCCATCTCGGGCGCTTCTCCGAGAGCTACAAGAGCGCCTTCGGCGAACTGCCTTCCGACACCCTCAAGCGTCGCGGCTGAGCACCTGATCCCGCCTTCGTACCAGGCCGGGCGGCCTATCCGTCCGGCCCGGCCGCGCACGTTCGTCGGACGGGTCGCGCCCTGCAGGGAACGGATAAAGGTCCTGCAGAAAACGGATATTCCCGCCGCAATTCCCTACCTAGCATGCAGCTTCGCAAACAATAACAACGGAGCCGCGGCAATGACCTTGGGACTCGACTACATCGACGCCTTGCTGGAAGAAGACCGGGAAAAGGGGATTTATCGCTGCAAGCGGGACATGTTCACCGATCCCCGGCTGTTCGAGCTGGAGATGAGGCACATCTTCGAGGGCAACTGGATCTACCTCGCTCACGAGAGCCAGATCCCCGACGTCAACGACTACTACACCACCCAGATGGGGCGCCAGCCGATCTTCATCGCGCGCAACAAGGACGGCGAGCTGAACGCCTTCATCAACGCCTGCAGCCATCGCGGCGCGATGCTCTGCCGCTACAAGAGCGGCAACAAGGCCACCTACACCTGCCCGTTCCACGGCTGGACCTTCAACAATTCCGGCAAGCTGCTGAAGGTGAAGGACCCGAAGGACGCCGGCTACCCGGAGAGCTTCGACTGCGACGGTTCCCACGACCTGAAGAAGGTCGCCCGCTTCGAGTCCTACCGCGGCTTCCTGTTCGGCAGCCTCAACCCCGACGTGAAGCCCCTGGTCGAGTTCCTCGGCGAGTCGGCCAAGGTCATCGACATGATCGTCGACCAGTCCCCCGAGGGCCTGGAAGTGCTGCGCGGCTCCTCTACCTACATCTACGAAGGCAACTGGAAGCTGCAGGCCGAGAACGGCGCTGACGGCTACCACGTGACCGCCGTGCACTGGAACTACGCCGCCACCCAGAACCACCGCAAGGAGAAGGAAGCCGGCAACGAGATCCGCACCATGAGCGCCGGTGGCTGGGGCAAGCAGGGCGGCGGCTTCTACTCCTTCGAGAACGGCCACATGCTGCTCTGGACCCGCTGGGCCAACCCGGAGGACCGTCCCCTGTACGAGCGCCGCGACGAGCTGGCCCGGGAATTCGGCGCGGCCAGGGCCGACTGGATGATCGGGCACTCGCGCAACCTCTGCCTGTATCCCAACGTGTATCTGATGGACCAGTTCAGCTCGCAGATCCGCGTGGCCAAGCCGCTGTCCGTGGACAAGACCGAAGTCACCATCTACTGCATCGCGCCCAAGGGCGAGAGCGCCGAGGCGCGCGCCAGCCGCATCCGCCAGTACGAAGACTTCTTCAACGTCAGCGGCATGGCCACGCCGGACGACCTGGAAGAGTTCCGCGCCTGCCAGCAGGGCTTCCAGGGCCGCTCCATGCCGTGGAACGACATGTCCCGCGGTGCCAGGCACTGGGTCCAGGGCCCCGACGAAGCGGCCCGGCAAATCGACCTGCAGCCGGTGCTGAGCGGCGTGCGCTCGGAGGACGAGGGCCTGTACGTGATCCAGCACCGCTACTGGCAGGAAACCATGCGGCAGGCCGTCGAAGCCGAACAACGGGAACTGATCCACGTGGAGGCTGCGCAATGAGCATTTCCTACGACGCCGCACGCGACTTTCTCTACCGCGAAGCCCGTTACCTGGACGACAAGGACTGGGACAGCTGGCTGGAGATGTACGCCCCGGACGCCACCTTCTGGATGCCGTCCTGGGACGATCAGGACCGGCTGACCGAAGACCCGCAGAAGGAAATCTCGCTGATCTGGTACGGCAGCCGCAGCGGCCTGGAGGACCGCGTCTTCCGCATCCGCACCGAGCGTTCGAGCGCCACCGTCCCGGACACCCGCACCTCGCACAACGTCAACAACCTCGAGATCCTCGAACAGAGCGACGGCCTGTGCCGGCTGCGCTTCAACTGGCACACCCTGAGCTTCCGCTACAAGTCCGTGGACCACTTCTACGGCACCAGCTTCTACACCCTGGACGTGCGCGGCGAGAGCCCGCTGATCAAGGAGAAGAAGGTCGTGCTGAAGAACGACTACGTCCGTCAAGTGATCGACATCTACCAGATCTGAGGTGGCCGCAGCATGAGTTACAAGATCGCACTGAACTTCGAGGACGGGGTCACCCGCTTCATCGAGACCAAGGCCGACGAGACGGTGGCCGATGCGGCCTACCGCCAGGGCATCAACATCCCGCTGGACTGCCGCGACGGCGCCTGCGGCGCCTGCAAGTGCTTCGCCGAAGCCGGCAGGTACGACCTGGGCGAGGAGTACATCGAGGACGCGCTGAGCGAGGACGAAGCCGCCATGGGCTACGTGCTGACCTGCCAGATGCGCCCGCAGAGCGACTGCGTGATCCGCGTGCCGGCTTCCTCCGAGGTCTGCAAGACTGAACAGGCCAGCTACGAGGCGGCCATCAGCGCGGTGCGCCCGCTTTCCGACAGCACCATCGCCCTGTCGATCAAGGGCGAATCGCTGAGCCGGCTGGCGTTCCTGCCGGGGCAGTACGTGAACCTCGGGGTTCCGGGCACCGACCAGACCCGTGCCTACTCCTTCAGCTCCCTGCCGCGCGACGGCGAGGTCAGTTTCCTGATCCGCAACGTGCCGGGCGGCCTGATGAGCAGCTTCCTGTCGAACCTGGCCAAGGCCGGCGACCGCATGACCCTGACCGGTCCGCTGGGCAGCTTCTACCTGCGCGACATCAGGCGCCCGCTGCTGCTGCTGGCCGGCGGCACCGGCCTGGCGCCCTTCACCGCGATGCTGGAGAGGATCGCCGAGCAGGGCAGCGCCTACCCGGTGCACCTGGTCTACGGCGTCACCAACGACTTCGACCTGGTGGAGATGGACCGGCTCGAGGCCTTCGCTGCGCGCATTCCGGGCTTCACCTTCAGCGCCTGCGTGGCCAACCCGGAAAGCCGCTACCCGCAGAAGGGCTACGTGACCCAGCACATCGAACCCAAGCACCTGAACGAGGGCGAGGTGGACATCTACCTGTGCGGTCCGCCGCCCATGGTCGAGGCGGTCAGCCAGTTCATTCGCGAGCGCGGCATCCAGCCCGCCAACTTCTATTACGAGAAGTTCGCCGCCAGCGCCTGATCTCCCTGTCGCGAGCCCGCCCCGGCGGGCTCTTACCGGATAATTCGCCATGCACAAACGTTTTCAAGACAAGGTCGCGGTGATCACCGGCGCGGCCCAGGGCATCGGCCGGCGCGTCGCCGAGCGAATCGCGGCCGAAGGCGCTCGGCTAGTCGCCGTGGACCGCTCCGAGCTGGTCCACGAGCTGCAGGACGAGCTGGGTCAGAGCGTGGAAATCCTCACCCTGACCGCCGACCTCGAACGGTTCGCCGACTGCCAGCGGGTGATGGACGCGGCGGTCGAGCGCTTCGGCCGCCTCGACATCCTGATCAACAACGTCGGCGGGACCATCTGGGCCAAGCCGTTCGAGCATTACCAGAAGCAGGAGATCGAGGCCGAGGTGCGCCGCTCGCTGTTCCCCACGCTCTGGTGCTGCCGCGCCGCGCTGCCGCAGATGCTGGAGCAGGGCGGCGGCGCCATCGTCAACGTCTCCTCCATCGCCACCCGCAGCATCAACCGCGTGCCCTACGGCGCGGCCAAGGGTGGCGTCAACGCGCTGACCGCTTGCCTGGCGTTCGAGAACGCCCAGCGCGGTATCCGTGTCAACGCCACTGCCCCCGGCGGCACCGAGGCGCCGCCGCGGCGGATTCCGCGCAACGCGGCCGAGCAGAGCGCCGAGGAGCAGGTCTGGTACCGGCAGATCGTCGACCAGACCCTCGACAGCAGTCTGATGAAGCGCTACGGCAGTATCGACGAGCAGGTCGGCGCCATCCTCTTCCTGGCCTCGGACGAGGCCTCCTACATCACCGGGGTGACCCTGCCGGTCGGCGGAGGCGACCTGGGCTGATCCCGCGCCGCGCTACGCGGCCCTCACCTGTTCGCCGCCGATCCCCCGATCGGCGCCGGGGCCCGCTCGTCGGAGCGGCGGCGGTCCCGGCAACCGTCCGCGCGCAAGGCGGACGGGCCCAGCGATGGTTCTGCATTTCCATAACAACAACAAAGGAACTGATGCCATGCGGAAAATCGATGTCCACGATCTGATCGACCACGCGCGCTTCGGCCGCTTCCACTGGATGGTGATGGCCTGGTGCGCGCTCCTGCTGATCTTCGACGGCTACGACCTGTTCATCTACGGCGTGGTGCTGCCGGTGCTGATGAAGGACTGGGGCCTGACGCCACTGCAGGCCGGTGCCCTGGGCAGCTACGCGCTGTTCGGCATGATGTTCGGCGCACTGATCTTCGGCACCCTGGCCGACCGCTTCGGGCGCAAGAAGGGCATCGCCATCTGCTTCGTGCTGTTCAGCGGCTCGACCGTCCTCAACGGCTTCGCCGGCTCGCCGACCGAGTTCGGCATCTGCCGCTTCCTCGCCGGCCTCGGCTGCGGCGGCCTGATGCCCAACGTGGTGGCGCTGATGAACGAGTACGCGCCGAAGAAGCTGCGCAACACCCTGGTAGCCATCATGTTCAGCGGTTACTCGGTGGGCGGCATGCTCTCCGCCGGGCTCGGCATCTACCTGCTGCCGCGCTTCGGCTGGCAAACCATGTTCTTCGCCGCCCTCGTGCCGTTGCTGCTGCTGCCGCTCATCCTCTGGTTCCTGCCCGAGTCGGTCGGCTTCCTGCTGCGCCAGGAGCGGACCGGGCAGGCCCGCGCCATCCTCCGGCGCGTTGCGCCCGAGCACGACCTGCAGCCCGACGACCGGCTGGAAATGGCCGAAACCAAGGGCGCCGGCGCCTCGGTACTGGAGCTGTTCCGCGGCGGACGCGCGCTGCGCACCCTGATGCTGTGGACCGCCTTCTTCTGCTGTCTGCTGATGGTCTACGCGCTCAGCTCCTGGCTGCCGAAGCTGATGGCCAACGCCGGCTACAGCCTGGGCTCCAGCCTGTCCTTCCTGCTCGCCCTGAACGTCGGCGCGGTCGTCGGCGCCATCGCCGGCGGCTGGCTGGGGGACCGCATGAACCTGCCGCGGGTGCTGGCGACCTTCTTCCTCCTCGCCGCCGTCTCCATCGGTCTGCTCGGCATCAAGAGCCCGATGCCGGTGCTGTACCTGCTGATCGGCGTGGCCGGCGCCACCACCATCGGCTCGCAGATCCTGCTGTACGCCTGCGGCGCGCAGTTCTACGGCCTGTCGATCCGCTCCACCGGCCTCGGTTGGGCCTCGGGCATCGGCCGCAACGGTGCCATCGTCGGCCCGCTGCTGGGCGGCGCGCTGCTGGGCATCAACCTGCCGCTGCAGATGAACTTCCTCGCCTTCGCCGTTCCCGGCGTGATCGCCGCGCTGGCCATGACCCTCTTCAGCCTGCGCCGGCCGGACGCCGCGACCCCGGCGGTGGCACCGGAGCCGGCCTGAGGCGGACGCCGACGTTCCGGGCGGGATGAAGGCGCCGGCCGGATTCCCGCCCCGCCAACCGCCACCCATAACAACAAGAGGAGTTAGCCAATGGCAGAGTTTTCCCAGGCCGAGCTGCTGCACAAGGTGCTGAACACCGCCCAGCGCGAGGGCGACGAGCGGGTCAGGGCCATCGTCGGGCGCATCGTCGGCGATCTGTTCAGGGCCATCGACGATCTGGACATCCGCCCCGAGGAGTTCTGGGCGGCGGTGGGCTGGGCCAACAAGGCCGGCGCGGGCAACGAGTTCGGGCTGATCACCGCCGGCCTCGGGCTCGACCGTCTGCTCGACATCCGCCAGGACGAGGCCGAGCGCGCCCGGGGGATGGGGGGCGGTACCGAGCGCGCCATCGAGGGGCCGCTGTACGTCGCCGGCGCGCCGCTGAGCCAGGGCGAGGCGCGCCTGGATGGCGATCCGGAGCAGGGCCGGGTGCTGTTCATGGAGGGGCGGGTGACGGACGTAGGCGGCAGGCCGCTGGCCGGTGCCGTGGTCGACGTCTGGCACGCCAACACCCGGGGCGAGTATTCGCACTTCGACGGCGGCCGGCAGCGGCCGTACAACCTGCGCCGGCGCATCGTCACCGACGCGGACGGCGCCTACCGCTACCGCACCCTGATCCCCTCGGGCTACGGCGTGCCCGAGGGCTCCGCCACCGGCGACCTGCTCGGGCGGCTCGGCCGCCACGGCCGGCGTCCGGCGCACATCCACTACTTCGTCTCGGCCGAGGGTTTCCGGACGCTGACCACCCAGCTGAACATCCCCGGCGACACCTACCTCGACGACGACTACGCCTTCGCCACCCGCGACGGGCTGGTGATCGGGCTGGAGCAGCACAGCGATCCGGCGCAGATCGCCGCGCGGGGGCTGAGCGAGCCGTTCTTCACCTCGCGTTTCGACTTCGCGCTGCCCGGGGCCTGAGTCCGGCCCGCTCCGTAAGCCGGCCCGCCGCCGCGGAGCCGGAGCCCGGAAAAACCTTGCGTGCCCGCCGCCGCGGCCGGAACGACCGGCTGCGACGGCGGAAAATCTATCCATAACAATAAAAAGAGCGACTCCATGAAGCGGAATCTGCGCGTTTTGCCTCTCGTCGTATCCATTGCCGCGGCCTGCACCCTGCCGCCGGTTTCCGCCGCCGGCGGCGGCTTCATCAAGGACTCCAGCGCGACCCTGCAATTTCGCAACTACTACTTCAGCCGCGACTTCTCCGACATCGTCGGGCCGAACAAGCAATCGAAGGCGGAGGAGTGGGCGCAGGGTTTCATCCTCAACTTCGCCTCCGGCTACACCCCCGGACCGATCGGCTTCGGGCTCGATGTCGTCGGCCTGCTGGGCGTCAAGCTCGATAGCGATCGCCGGCACACCAACACCGGGCTGCTGCCCGTGCACGGCGACGGCGAGGCCGCCGACGAATACAGCCGGATCGGCCCCGCCCTGAAGGCCCGGGTGTCGAAGACCGAGCTGAAGGTCGGCGAACTGCAGCCGAACCTGCCGGTGCTGATCTTCAGCGACAACCGTCTGCTGCCGCCGACCTACCAGGGCGCCTCGCTGGTCTCCGGCGAGATCCCGGGGCTGACCCTGCAGGCCGGCCAGTTCCGCTCCACCAGCCTGCGCAACTCCACCAACGATCAGGAGATGTACGCGCTGATCAACGACCCGATCAACCCGCGGCGCATCGCCGGCGTCACCTCCGACCGCTTCAACTACGTGGGGGCCGACTACCGCTTCAACCGCGACCGCACCAGCGTGGGCGTCTGGCAGGCGCAGCTGAAGGACATCTACCGGCAGCGCTTCTACGGCCTCAAGCACTTCCAGACGCTGGGCAGCTGGGGGCTCGGCGCCAACCTCGGCTATTTCACCGCCGAGGACGACGGCAAGTCCCTGGGCGGCGACCTGGACAACCAGGCGCTGTTCGCCCTGCTCTCGGCCCGGCACGGCGGGCACACCTTCTACGTCGGCTACCAGGCGATGTACGGCAGGAACGGCTTCCTGCGCGTGGGCGACAACATCTCGCCGCTGGGCAACGAGGTGCCGACCTTCGAGTTCGCCGCGCCCCACGAGCGTTCCTGGCAGCTGCGCCACGACTTCGACTTCGCCGTCCTCGGCCTGCCCGGCCTGACCAGCACCCTGCGTTACATCCGCGGCGACAACGTGGAGAGCGGGCGCAGTTTCGAGGGCCGGGACTGGGAGCGCGACCTGGATCTGGCCTACACGGTGCAGAGCGGGCCGCTGAGGAACCTCAGCCTGCGCCTGCGCAACGTCACCGCCCGCTCCAACTACCGCACCGACATCGACGAGAACCGCCTGATCCTCAGCTACACCCTGAAGCTGCTCTAGGCAGCGGGGCGCCCAAGCTGGCCTCATGGCGTCAAAGTGTTCGATAAACGAACGAGTATTCGATTATCGAATTGTTCCGGCCCCGGCCAGCACGTAACGTAGCCGGGAAGCGCACCATCGCGGCGCGCGCAACCTCAACACAAGAGCAAACAAGAAGATGGCTGAGATCCTTTCCCTGAGCGAAGCAATCCGTCGCTTCGTCAACGACGGCGACACCGTCGCCCTCGAAGGCTTCACCCACCTGATTCCCACGGCCGCCGCCCACGAGATCATCCGCCAGGGCCGGAAGGACCTGACCCTGGTGCGCATGACCCCTGATCTGGTCTACGACCTGCTGATCGGCGCCGGCTGCGCCCGCAAGCTGATCTTCTCCTGGGGCGGCAACCCCGGGGTCGGCTCCCTGCATCGTCTGCGCGACGCGGTGGAGAAGGGCTGGCCGCACGCCCTGGAGATCGAGGAGCACAGCCACGCCGATCTGGCCAACGCCTACGTCGCCGGCGCCTCTGGCCTGCCGTTCGCGGTGCTGCGCGCCTATGCCGGCTCCGACCTGCCGAAGGTCAACCCGCTGATCAGGACCGTCAAATGTCCGTTCACCGGCGAGCAGCTCGCCGCCGTGCCCTCGGTGCGCCCGGACGTCACCGTGATCCACGCGCAGAAGGCCGACCGCAAGGGCAACGTGCTGATCCAGGGCATCCTCGGCGTGCAGAAGGAGGCCGCCCTGGCGGCCAGGCGCGCCATCGTCACGGTGGAGGAGGTCGTCGACAACCTGAACGCGCCGATGAACGCCTGCGTCCTGCCGTCCTGGGCGCTCGGCGCCGTCTGCCTGGTGCCGGGCGGCGCCCATCCGTCCTACGCCCACGGCTACTACGAGCGCGACAACCGCTTCTACCAGGACTGGGACCCGATCGCCCGCGACCGCGAGCGCTTCCTCGCCTGGGTCGACACCCACATCCGCGGCACCCGGGATTTCGCCGAGTTCAAAGCCAAGCTGGCCGCGCAGCAGGAGGCCGAACAATGACCGCTTACACCACCAGTGAAATGATGACCGTCGCCGCGGCCCGCCGGCTGGGCAATTCCGACGTGACCTTCGTCGGCATCGGCCTGCCGTCCAAGGCGGCCAACCTGGCCCGGCTGACCCACGCCCCCGACGTCACCCTGATCTACGAATCCGGCCCCATCGGCGCCAAGCCGAGCGTGCTGCCGCTGTCCATCGGCGACGGCGAGCTGGCCGAGACCGCCGACACCGTGGTGCCCACCGCCGAGATCTTCCGCTACTGGCTGCAGGGCGGGCGCATCGACGTGGGCTTCCTCGGCGCCGCCCAGGTCGACAAGTACGGCAACATCAACACCACCGTGATCGGCGACTACCGCCAGCCGAAGGTGCGCCTGCCCGGCGCCGGCGGCGCGCCGGAGATCGCCGGCTCGGCCAAGAAGGTGCTGATCATCCTCAAGCAGAGCCACCGCACCTTCGTCGACAGGCTGGCCTTCGTCACCTCCGTCGGCCACGGCGAAGGCGGCGACCACCGCCAGCGGCTGGGGCTGCCCGGTGCGGGTCCGGTGGCAATCATCACCGATCTGTGCATCATGGAGCCGGAAGCAGGCACCCACGAGTTCGTCGTCACCGCGCTGCACCCGGGCATCGCCCGCGAGCAGGTAATCGAGAACACCGGTTGGCCGATCCGTTTCGCCGATCAGGTCGACGTGACCAAGGAACCGAGCGAGGCCGAGCTGGTCGCCCTGCGCGACCTGGAAGCCCGCACTGCGGCTGCCCACGGGCAGCAGGGAGGAGAGGAATGAGCCGCGAAGTGTTCATCTGCGATGCCGTGCGTACGCCCATCGGCCGCTACGCCGGCGCGCTGGCCGGGGTGCGCGCCGACGATCTGGCCGCCGTGCCGATCCGGGCGCTGATCGAGCGCAACCCGCATGTCGATTGGAGCCAGGTGGACGACGTGTTCCTCGGCTGCGCCAATCAGGCCGGCGAGGACAACCGCAACGTGGCGCGCATGGCGCTGCTGCTGGCCGGTCTGCCGGAGAGCGTGCCGGGCGTGACCCTCAACCGCCTGTGCGCCTCGGGCATGGATGCGGTCGGCACGGCCGCCCGTGCCATCGCCAGCGGCGAGATCGAGCTGGCCATCGCCGGCGGCGTCGAGTCCATGTCCCGCGCGCCCTTCGTCATGGGCAAGTCCGACACCGCCTTTTCCCGCAGCATGAGCATCGAGGACACCACCATCGGCTGGCGCTTCGTCAACCCGCTGATGAAGGCGCAGTACGGCGTCGATTCCATGCCGCAGACCGCGGACAACGTGGCCGACGACTTCGGCATCTCCCGCGCCGATCAGGACGCCTTCGCCCTGCGCAGCCAGCAGCGCACCGCGGCGGCCATGGAAGCCGGCTACTTCGCCGAGGAAATCGTGCCGGTGATCATCAAGACCCGCAAGGGCGAGACCATCGTCCAGCACGACGAGCATCCGCGGCCGGAGACCACCGCCGAGGCCCTGGCCAAGCTGAAGCCGGTCAACGGCGAAGGCAAGACCGTCACCGCCGGCAACGCCTCGGGCGTGAACGACGGCGCGGCGGCGATGATCCTGGCCAGCGCCGAAGCGGTGAGGAAGTTCGGCCTCAGGCCGCGCGGCAAGGTGCTCGGCATGGCCAGCGCCGGCCTGGCGCCGCGCATCATGGGCTACGGCCCGGTGCCGGCGGTGCGCAAGCTGCTGCAGCGCCTGGATCTGCGGATCGGCGACTTCGACGTGATCGAGCTGAACGAAGCCTTCGCCAGCCAGGGCCTGGCCGTGCTGCGCGACCTGGACCTCGCCGACGACGCCCCGCAGGTCAACCCCAACGGTGGCGCCATCGCCCTCGGCCACCCGCTGGGCATGAGCGGCGCGCGTCTGGTCCTCACCGCCCTGCACCAGTTGGAGAAGAGCGGTGGTCGCAAGGGTTTGGCGACCATGTGCATCGGCGTCGGCCAGGGCATGGCGCTGGCCATCGAGCGCGTCTGATCCCGCTCGGGGCCCATCGTAGGGTGGGTAACCGCGTAGCGTTACCCACCAGGAAGCCAGCGGCAGAAAGCGCTGGCGTGGTTCTCCGCCCTGCGAAACGGCACCGGTGCAATGGGGTAGGGTGGACAACGGCGCAGCCTTGCCCACCATGACTGGCGGTGGAAAACGCTGACGCGGTTTTCCACCCTGCGGCTGGACCGCCCCGTGCCGTACTGCCATCGCTTTCTGTTTCGGGACGAATCGACGTGAGCAATCAACTCTTCGATGCCTATTTCACCAGCGCGCCGATGCGCGCGGTGTTTTCCGACCGCGGGCGCCTGCAGGGCATGCTCGACTTCGAGGCCGCGCTGGCGCGGGCCGAAGCCAGGGTCGGAGTGATTCCGCAGGCCGCCGTGGCGCCGATCGCCAGTGCCTGCGTGGCCGAGCGCTTCGATGTCGCCGCCCTGGCCCAGGCCATCGCCAGCGCCGGCAACTCGGCGATCCCGCTGATCAAGGCCCTCGGCCGGCAGATCGCCGCCGCGGATGCCGAGGCCGAACGCTACCTGCACCTGGGCGCCACCAGCCAGGACGCCATGGACAGCGGCCTGGTGCTGCAGCTGCGCGCTGCCGTCGCCCTGTTCGAAACCGGGCTGGCGCAGCTGGCCGAGGCCCTCGCCGAGCAGGCCGAACGCCATGCCGACAGCGTGCTGCCCGGGCGTACCTGGCTGCAGCATGCCACCCCGGTGACCCTCGGCATGAAGCTCGCCGGCCTGCTCGGCGCCGTCACCCGCCAGCGCCAGCGGCTGGCCGAGCTGAAGCCGCGCCTCCTGGTCCTGCAGTTCGGAGGCGCCGCCGGAACCCTGGCGGCGCTGGGCGAGCAGGCCCTACCGGTGGCCGAGGCGCTGGCCGGCGAGCTCGATCTGGCCCTGCCCGAGCAACCCTGGCATACCCAGCGCGACCGTCTGGCCGAGTTCGCTAGCTGGCTGGGCCTGCTCGCCGGCACCCTCGGCAAGCTCGGCCGCGACCTGTCCCTGCTGATGCAGACCGACGTGGGCGAGGCGTTCGAGCCCGCGGCGCCGGGCAAGGGCGGCTCCTCGACCATGCCGCACAAACGCAACCCGGTCGGCGCCGCCGTGCTGATCGGCGCCGCCACCCGCGCGCCGGGGCTGGTCGCCACCATGCTCGCCGCCATGCCCCAGGAGCACGAGCGCAGCCTCGGCCTCTGGCATGCCGAGTGGGAAACCCTGCCGGAGCTCTGCTGTCTGGTTTCCGGTGCGCTACAGCAGGCGTTGATCGTCGTGTCCGGTCTGGAGGTGGACGCCGCCCGGATGCGCGAGAACCTGGAGCTGACCCGCGGCCTGGTGCTGGCCGAGGCGGTGAGCATCGCCCTGGCCAAACGCATCGGCCGCGACGCCGCGCATCGGCTGGTCGAGCAGTGCTGTCACCGGGCGATCGCCGAACGGCGGCATCTGCGCGACGTGCTCGGCGACACCGCCGAGATCGTCGGCCAATTCTCCTGTGCCGAGCTGGACGAGCTGCTCGATCCGGCCGCTTATCTGGGCCAGGCGCGTTGCTGGATCGAGCGCGCCGTGGCCGAACATCGTGCCCTTTGCCGAGGAGTGATCCCGTGCCCGTACTGAAACTCGCCGATGGCGACCTGAACTACCGATTCGACGGCCCGGCCGACAAGCCGGTGCTGGTGCTGTCCAACTCCCTGGGCACCGACCTGGGCATGTGGGACGCGCAGATCCCGGCCTTCGCCGAGCACTTCCGCGTGCTGCGCTACGACACCCGCGGCCACGGCCAGTCTCTGGTCAGCCCGGGCCCCTACAGCATCGAACAGCTCGGCCGCGACGTGCTGGCGCTGCTCGATGGCCTGGGCATCCGCAAGGCTTCCTTCTGCGGCCTGTCCATGGGCGGCCTGATCGGCCAGTGGCTCGGCATCCATGCCGGCGAGCGCCTGGACAAGCTGGTGCTGTGCAACACCGCGGCGAAGATCGGCAGTGACGAGGTATGGAACTCGCGCATCGCCATCGTGCAGGAGGGGGGAAGCCAGGCCATGCGCGAGTTGCGCGACGCCTCCATCGTCCGCTGGTTCACGCCGGCCTTCGTCGAAGCCCAGCCGGCGCAGGTCCAGCGCATCACCGAGATGCTCGCCGCCACTTCGCCGGAGGGCTACGCGGCCAACTGCGCCGCGGTCCGCGACGCCGACTTCCGCGAGGAGATCGGGCGCATCGCGACGCCGACCCTGATCGTCGTCGGCAGCGAGGACCCGGTGACCACGCCGGAGCACGGGCGCTCCCTGCAGGAACGCATCCCGGGGGCCGAGCTGGCCGAGTTCCATGCCTCGCACCTGTCCAACGTCGAAGCCGGCGATCTCTTCACCAAGCGCGTCCTGGCTTTCCTGAGCAAGTAGGCGCAAAGAAGTCTGGCGGTATGCGTCGGGGCGAATGAGTTCGCCCCACCAGCACAAGGAAATCGAAGGATGGATGAGAAAGAACGCTACGAAGCCGGTCTGCAGGTGCGCCGCGCGGTGCTCGGGGACGAACACGTCGACCGCAGCCTGCGCAACCGGACCCCGTTCAACGAGGAGTTCCAGGAAATGATCACCCGCCACGCCTGGGGTGACATCTGGACCCGCCCGGGGCTCTCGCGCCACACCCGCAGCCTGATCACCATCGCCATGCTGATCGGCATGAACCGCGAGGGCGAGCTCAGACTGCACCTGCGCGCCGCCCGCAACAACGGCGTGACCCGCGACGAGATCAAGGAAGTGCTGATGCACAGCGCGATCTACTGCGGCATCCCCGCTGCCAACGCCACCTTCCACCTAGCCCAGGATGTCTGGGACGAGCTGGGCGCGGAATCCCTGGGCTGAGGCCTTCTCCCCGTTCCCCCGCGGGCCGGCGATTCCCCGGCATCCGGCCCGTTTCGCCGAACGCCACCGGTCCAGATGCCTTGCCGAGTGTCTGGCACTGGACTAATACCTAGGGCCTGGCATTCTGATGGGGTATGCGGTCATCCGCGACAGTTTCCCGAAGTTCAAACGGTACCCGATCGGTCTGCTGGGAAGGATTGTTTGCGCTCATTCCCACAATCACGGGTGGTTCGAATTTGCCCGACGAACATGGAGAGGGACATGTCTTCTGACAAGCCGATCAGAATCCTCCTGGCTGGGGAGGGCGCCATCGCCTCGATTCACATGCAGGCGTTGCAGGAACAGGCCGAGGCCCGGGTGGTCGCCCTGGCCGGCGGGGTAGCGGAGGATTGCGCCGCCTTCGCCCGACAGTGGGGGATCGCCGAGTATTCCCTGGATTTCGCCAGTTGCGTGCAGCGGGTGGACATCGACGCGGTTATCCTGGCCTCGCCGAGCCACCTGCATGCCGAGCAGGCCGCCCTGGCCATCGCCGCCGGCAAGCACGTGCTGGCGGAAATCCCCATGGCGCTCAGCCTGGCCGACGCCGAGACCCTCTGCGCGCGCGCCTCGGTGGCCGATCTGGTGTGCATGGTCGCCCACACGCGTCGCTTCAGTCCCGCCCATCACGAGCTGAAGCGACAGATCCGCAGCGGCGAATTCCATCTGCAGCACCTGGTCTGCGAAACCTATTTCTTCCGTCGCGACAACCGCAACCTGCTCGGCCGGTCGCGCGGCTGGAGCGACCATCTGCTCTGGCACCATGCCTGTCACAGCGTCGACCTGTTCGCCTGGCTGCTCGACGAGGAGGACTTCGATCTCTGGGGCTGCGCCGGACCGCTCCATCCCGAGCTGGGCAGCGCCATGGACATGAGCATCGGCATGCGCTCGGCCAGCGGGGCGATGGCGACCCTGCTGCTCTCGTTCAACCATCGCGGCCCCTTCGGCGGCTTCTACCGCTACATCGGCGAGGAGGCGACCTTCCAGGTGTGCCGCGACGAGCTGAAGAGCCACGAGGGCGAGGTGCGGGCGCTGCACGGGTGCGCCTATGCCCGGCAGGATCGGGAGTTCCTCGCCGCCATCCGCGAGGGGCGCGAGCCGGAGTCCTCGTTCGCCGACTGCCTGCGGTCCATGCGCTTGCTCGACCGGTTGGAAGGTCTGATGGCCTCGGGATGCCGTTGATCGGGGCGTCCCTTCAGGGGGCGGCTCCTCGGTTTTCTGCCGGATTTGCCGCAATCACGGTAACGCTCTGGCGCTTCGCGGCAACCGAAAGGCATGATGTCACATTGCCTCCAGACCGTCGGTTCGGTTGATAATACGCACACCATTCAACCGCCAACGGATGTAATCATGGCCGGTAGCCTCATCGAGCGCACCTTCAACATTCTCGAGGCCCTTGCCCGCGAGCCGGGCGGGGTCAACCTGCAAGCCCTGGCGGAGTCCCTGCGGATCCCGAAGAGCGGCACGCACCGCATGTTGTCCGAGATGATCCGCCTGGGCTACGTACGACAGGATGGCACCAGCAGTCGTTATCAGTTGACCAGCAGGCTGATCGCCCAGGGCTTTCGCTACCTTTCGGCCAGCGGGGCGGACATCGTCCAGCCGATTCTCGATCGTCTGGCCCGGACCACCGGCGAGCTGGTGCGCCTGGGCGTGGTCGAGGACGGCAACCAGACCTGGATCGCCAAGGCCCAGGGGACTAGCAGCGGTCTGCGCTACGAGCCGGAGATGGGCGTCGATGTCCCGCTGTTCTGTACCGCATCGGGGCATGCCATGCTCGCTTGTCTGAGCGACGCCCAAGCCCTCGAACTGGTCGAGCGACAGGGGCTGATGGACTTTTCCCAATACGGTCCGAAGGCGCCGCGCAGCAGTACCGAGCTGCTCGAACGGCTGCAGCTGGTCCGCCAGCGCGGCTATGCCTGGGTGGTGGAGAGCTCAGTGCCGGGTACATCGGCGCTGGCCGCTCCGGTGCGGCACTTCCGGGACGGCCGCGTGCTGGGGGTCGTCAGCATCACCGGGCCGAGCGTCAGGCTGCCCGAGGAGCGTCTGCACGAGATGGCCCCTCTGCTGCTGGGCACGGTGGCCGAAATCGCCGAAGCCAGCCCGGCATCGGAGCTCTTCGGTTAACCTTGGCCCATAGGTTGGAAAGTCGCATGGCCTTGGCTCATCCGCAGAAAAAATGCGGCGCTTGCGACTTGGGGCTTCACCTCACGGGCCACTTCTGGTAAAAAGAGCACCCCCAAGCGGGCGTCGTATAATGGCATTACCTGAGCTTCCCAAGCTCATGACGAGGGTTCGATTCCCTTCGCCCGCTCCAATATCGTGTTTCCGAGTTCTCCCAAGTTCCCCCGGAAACGCCGCAAACCCAGAGAAACCGGCCCCTGTAGCCGGTTTTTTTGTGTCTGGGTTCTCCCGGCTTCTCCCGTGTATGCCTCCTTGTATGCTTCCGTGTACCTCGAACTTAGGCATACAAGGGAATGAAGCGAAGCGAGATCAAGCGCCGTCCCCTGGCCGATACCACCTTGGCCAGTCTGGAACCGGAAGCCACTGCGTACAGGGAGCTGGACGGCGACGGCCTGTACTTCCGGGTGAAGCCAAACGGCACCAAGTCCTGGGAGCTGCGTTACAAGAAGCCGGACGGAAAATGGAGCTGGCACGGGCTGGGAGGCTATCCCGATATGTCCGGCGCCATGGCCCGTGAAAAGGCACGGGAAGCAAAGCGCCTGGTTTCCAGTGGCACCGATCCGGTACAGCACAAGATCGCCCAACGAGAGGCCAAGGAGGCGGCCAGTGCCAACACCTTTGCCGCCGCTGCCGAGTATTGGTTTCAGCGAAAGGCGCAGGATGGACGCGCTGCAAGCACCCTGCGCCTGATGCGCGGATATCTGGATAACGACGTGCTGCCCGCCCTGGGCGACAAGCTGCTGACCGAAATCACCCGCCGCGACTGCGCCGACCTACAGGAGCGCATCGAGGCCCGAGGCGCGCTAAACACCCGCGACAAGATTCGCGTGGCTCTGCGCCAGATATTCAGCCAGGCCATTGCCCGTGGCCTGTGCGAGAACAACCCGGCCAGTGAGCTGGGAGCCATCGCCGCGCCTACCCCGAAGGCCAAGCAATACCCGCATCTGCTGGAGCCTGAGCTGCCGGCTTTCCTGCAGGCCCTGCGCCGCAGCACCAGCCGCACCCCGGCCCGTGTCGCTACCTGGCTGGTGCTGTGGACGGCCAGCCGGCCCGGCGTGGTGCGCTATGCCGAGTGGACTGAAATCGACTTCGAGCGCGCCCTGTGGAGCATTCCCGCCGACAAGATGAAGGCGCGCCGGGATCACGTCACCCCGCTGTGCCGGCAAGCCCTGGAGGCCCTGCGCGAACTTCACCGCATGACCGGGCGCGGGCGTTACCTGTTCCCTGGCATCGGCGCCAAGAAGCCCGTCATCAGCGAAAACACGATCAACCTGACGCTGAACAAGGTCGGGTACAAGGGTCGGCTGGTAGGTCACGGCAGCCGCCACACGGCCAGCACCCTGCTACGGGAGCACGGCTGGGAAAAAGACTTCGTGGAGGCCCAACTGGCGCACAAGGAGCAAGGCGTGGCGGGCGTCTACAACCAAGCCGCCTACCTGGAGCAGCGCCGCGCCATGCTCCAGTGGTACGCCGACTATCTTGACGCACTGGAGGCCGGCATGACCCAGGCACAACGCGCCGACTTTGACGCCATGGTGAACACCACTAACTCCAACGTGGTGGCACTTAAGCGCAAGGTTTGACCCGGTAGAACTGGCAGATTCCCAACCTATCCCAACACGGCGCAGCCCATGCGAAAAAATGGGTATAATGCGCCGTTACTGTTGATTTATACAGGAAACGAGTTTCGGCCAGCCTAGCCCGACGGGGTGAAGAGCGGACCTCCCACCCGCCAGGCTGGCCGATCTATTCAGGTAGTGGGAGCGCCTGGGAGGGCATCGGATGCGATATAACGACACCCCAGAAGGAAAGCGGAGAGCTAAAATCCTTGCGTCACTGGGGTTTGCAGACTGTGCGATCGAGGAGCTTGAGGCAAATGAGCTTCTGCATTTGCTTGCCAAGATTGAAGCTGTTTCGCGCTGCCCTGATGCTGCGGCATTCGTCGATGAGGGGTTCAAACTATTCCAAGCCGCCCGCAATGCCGAAACTTCCGAGGGAGCAGTCAGTTATCTTTCTATGGCGTTTGGACAGCTGGCCTCAGCCATCGTGTGTATGAGAGTAAGCGACTTCCGAGCCATCGCCGAGCAACAGGCATCGCGCATGAGACCGCTGGCTAAAATTCATGAAGCCAAGTCCGCCACTATTGAGCGTGCGCAAGCTGTCGCCACCGAACTGTGGCAAGCAGACACCGCGCAGGAAATACGCCTTGGCGACATGGCCGACCGCGTTTACCGGGCCCTGGCCGCCGATGACTTCGCAGAGTCGCTGCCAGGCAGCGCCGAACGTATCAAGGAGTGGATCAAGCCTGCCGCCCCGGAGTACGCCCGCAAGGGTGGCCGCCGTCGCAAAACCCCCTAAGCGTATCGGATAACCACTTACCTGTAACGGATACCACCTTTTCCGTTACGGGCGTGGAGTTTTTCCGCGCCAGCCCGCCGCCTACCGTGCTCCCCACGGATCAACCGAGGAGAACACGGCATGAATCAGCCGAACACCGCCGCAACCCCATACAACACCCAAGCTGCCAGCCTGCCCGAGCTGTGGACCATGGCCGAAGTGGCGCAAGTGATGCGCCGCACCCGCTCCGGCGTGGACAAGCTGCGCGCTCGTGACCCGCAGTTTCCGAAGCCGCTCAAGGACGGCGACGACCGCCGCAGCCGTATCTACTTCGTGCGGCAGGAAATCGAGGCGTACCTGTCCGCCCGCCTGCAAGCCCGCGAGGCAGCCTGACATGAAAAAGGCGACCCGTCCCGAAGAACAAAGCCGCCTGCTGCAAGGCCAGTCTACCACCACCAGCCCTGACGAGCTGTTGGAGCAGGCCCCGTCCAAGATCGCCCGCGTGCTGGCTTACCTGCTGCCGGCCTGCAACTCGCTGAACCGCTTCGAGGCCGAACGCCTGGGCGACCACTGCCTGCCGAGCACCATTGCCAAACTGGCGAACGGCTACGGCCTAGAGTTCCAGCGTCAGCCGGAGAAGGTGCCGAACCACTGGGGCACGCCCTGCGACGTGACCCGCTACAGCCTGCCGGATAGCCAGCACCAGCGCGCCCGTGCTGTGCTGGCGCTGCTGAACAAGCCGGCCAATGGCCGCAAGGAGGCTGCCGCGTGAATATCACCCTGACCACCCACAAGGGCGAGGCGCGCGTCGATAGCCGGCTGATCGCCGAGCAGTTGGGCAACCAGCACAAGGCATCGATGTCGCTCGTGGATCGCTACGCCGCCAAGTTCAGGCGCTTTGGGGTTCTTCCATTTCAAATGGAGAAACCCGCCGCCGGCTCGGCAGGTGGTAGACCTGAGCGCTACGCCCTGTTGAACGAGGACCAGTGTTACTACCTGCTGTCGCTATCTCGGAACACCGAAACCGTGGTTGACCTGAAGGCGGACCTTATTGCCGCCTTCCGCGAGGCCCGCGACCGCGCCAGCGTCACCGATGCCCAGTACCTGCCGCTCTATCACGCTATGCACGCCGAGGTGGCCACCTTGGCCCAGCGCGCCAAGGAGTGCGGCAGCAGCACGCCGGAACAGATCTTCCACATCAACGCAAACAAGGCGCTGAACGTGGCCATGGGGATCGCCAGCGGCGAACGGGGGATGCTGACCATTGAGCAGCGCCTGCTGCTGACCAGCCTACAGGCGGTCTATCGCCGCCACCTGCATGACAGCCTGGAACGCGGCGACGATCACCGCGAGGCCGGGCGCCAGGCCAAGAACGCGGTACTGGCCTACGTGGCCACCGCTGGCGGTCTGCTGCTGGGAGGGAAGGCCGCATGAGCAGCACCACCAGCAAGGCCGACGCAATTCTCCGATTTGAAATCGGGAAACCCTACCGCCCGATCCGTACCCGCCCGAGTGTTGCCAAGCCTTCCCGCTGGCGCCATGGTACGTCCGTCCCGGCAAAATCCGGGGCCGGGTGTGCAAGCCCGATCAAGCAAAAGGCGCACAAGCGCCCCAAGACCGTTGCAGGCGCTCTTTTTATGCCTGTAATGTCGCTCTATGGTGGCCGTGCGTGGGAGGGCTTCGGCCCTGCCGGGTTCCTTTTGCCCCGGTCTTGCACACCCACGCACGGCTGCCACCCATCATGTGCAAGTGATGGCGGCAGCTCCTACCAAGCAAAAGGAGCTGTACCCATGAAGCAAGACCCCGCCCGCAATCCGTCCGCACTCCGCGAACGCGTATCTGCTCACCGCGCCCTGGCCCTGGCCGCCCTGCGCAGTGACTCCAGCCTGTCCGTCCGTCTGCGCCGCTACAACCATCACATGTCCAGCGCCCGCGCCCTGGAGGCCATCGCCGAGCGTCTGGAGGCAACCACCACCCGCGATCCGCGTACCGCCCTGTCCTGGCTCCAGTCTGGTCAGTCCGTGCACATCGACGCGGTGAACCTGGCCGACCAGCTGCGCCACATCCGCGCCCTCGCCACCCTGGAAGCCGTAGGGGGTGAAGCATGAGCAAGGCATCTACTCGCACCCATGAAGCCATCGCAGACGACGCTCTCGAGTTCGTCGAGTACGGGAAGAACTACTCCTGCTGGCTGGCTGCGCTGATGACCGCCATCGGTAACGAGCTGGACGGCTGCGCTGGGAAGGACAAGGCCGCGGCCCGGCTTAGCACGGCGAAAGACCTGGCCTCCCTTGGCGCCTTCCTCGCCCAGGACTGCGAGAACTACCTGGAGCACCATGCCGGGAACCTGCGCCGCGAGCTGAATAGGGGGAGCGCGCAATGAGTAGCCTTGCCCATGCCGTCCGCACCATCACTTGCCGCGACGACCTGAGCTTTACCTGCCGCACCGCCGATGAGCGACAGATCCTCATCAACTGGATGCCTGTCCGCGTATCGCCGCAGCCCAGCCAGTGGAACCTCGAATACCGACTCGGTGAAGCAATGGCCGATGAGGTGCGCACCCTGCACGCTGCCGACGAGGAGGCCGCCTTCGAGGCTATCCAGTTCGCCATCACGTCGCAGACCTGGAGCACGAGAGGATACGGCGCAGAGTCTGGCTTTGCCGCCGCCGTGGCCGCCCTGGCTGTGATCGGCATGCGTGCCCTGCAAGCGGGCGCCGCGCCCTTCGTCTCCGAAGGCATCATCGAGGACTGACCCATGACGCATTTTCAACGCTGCCAGCAGGCGGCGACGGGATCGGCTTGCCCGAAGAAAGTCACTCGCCCACCGGAGGCAGCCCGATGAACGTGGTTCCCCTGAAGCGCAAAGGCGGCGGCGAGCCGCCCCGCGAGACTCCGCATATCGACCACGACAGCCTGTGCCAGCTGATGGGCGTGTTCTTCAAGTTGTCCGGCTATATCGAGCGCGAGGACGACCCGCACAAGCGGCTGGCGCTGTACGGCATGGCCAACCAGTTGGGCGACGTGCTGACCCAGTTCACCCGCACGCCGAAGGGGGCCGCATGACCGATCCCATGACCCTGTTCCGCGACGAGCTGGTCGCCACCTTCGGCCCGCTGAACTGGCTGCCGGAGCCGGACGGCCAGATCCACCGCTTCCACGTCCCCGGCGACCGCACCGGCTCCCGCAATGGCTGGTACGTCCTGTACCTGGACGGCATCGCCTCGGGGGCCTTCGGCAGTTGGAAGGCCGGCAGCTCCCGCACCTGGAGCAGCCGGGAGCCTGCCGACTACCGCGAGGCCGAGCAGTTGCGCCAGCGTATCGAGCAGGCCCGCCAGCAGCGCGAGGCCGAGCGCCAGCGCCAGCAGCAGGCCGCCGCCGAGCGTGCCGGGCGCCTGTGGCGCGCTGCCGGCAGTGCCGACCCCGCTCACCCGTACCTGATCGCCAAGGGCGTGAAGGCCCACGGCCTGCGCCAGCGCGGTGACGAACTGCTGGTGCCGCTGATCCATGTCGGGCGGGTGGTGAACCTGCAACGCATCGCCCAGGACGGCGCCAAGCGCTTCCTGTTCGGCGGGCGGGTGGCCGGGTGCTACTCACCGATAGGAACCATCGAGCCGGGCGGCCTGCTGTACGTCTGCGAGGGCTGGGCGACCGGGGCGACGATCCGCGAGCACACGGGCGCCGCCGTGGCCTGCGCCATGAACGCCGGCAACCTGCTGGACGCTGGGCGACAGCTCCGGCGCCTATACCCGGATCCGCAACTGGTGTTCGCCGGAGACGACGACCGCCAGACCGCCGCCGAGGGCAAGGGCAATCCGGGCCGCACCGCCGCCAATGCCGCCGCCGTTGCGGCGGGCGGGCAGGTGGTATTCCCCGTCTGGCCTGCCGACGCGCCCCTCTCCCTGTCCGACTTCAATGATTTAGCCGCCTGGAGGGCCTCCCATGAGCCAGCCTGAAACCTCCCCCCTGGCGCTTGTCGTCAAGCCCGAGCCGCCCACGGTGACTCCGGAGCGTCCCGGCTGGGGCGTCTATGACCGCTGGATGCAGAACGAGAAAGGCGCCCGGCTCAAGCCGGGGGTGTACTGGCACAGCTATCGGCGCACGAAAGAGGACGACGAGGACGAGCCGAGCGGAGACGGCGAGCGTCCCCTGCTCGACGACTGGATCGCCTCGCCGGTGTTCGTCGAGGCCCGCACCCTCAACAGCGACGACGGCAGCGAGGGCCGTCTGCTGCGCCTGGTGACGCAGGGCGGCGACAAGGAATGGGTGCTGCCCATGGAGGTGTTCGGCGGCAGCGGCGAGGACGCCCGGCGCAGCCTGTTCGCCCTGGGGGTGGTGATCGCCCTGAAAAAGCGCGGTCGCTTCATGGAGTACCTGCTCGACCAGCAACCCCGCCAGACCCTCGCCACCACCAGCCGGCCGGGCTGGCATGCGTCGGGCGTGTTCGTCCTGCCCAAGCGCACGATCGGCGGCGACGGGGTGCGCTACCAGTCCTCCGGCCGCTCGCCCGACCTGTTTCGGGTGCGGGGCGAGCTGGCGCAGTGGCAGAGCCAGGTCGCCGCCCGCTGCCGGGGCAATCCGGTGCTGACCCTGGCCGTCGGCTGCGCGCTGGCCGGCCCGCTGCTCAACCTGGTCAAGGTGAACGGCGGCGGCGTCCACCTGGTCGGCGACAGCTCCAAGGGCAAGTCGCTGGCGCAGTTGATCGGCGCGTCGGTGTGGGGCGATCCGGGGCCGGCCGGCTTCGGCGCCTCCTGGTGCATGACCAAGAACGGCCTGGAGATCGAGGCCGCCTCGCGCAACGACACCCTGCTGTCGCTGGACGAGATCAAGCGCGTCAACCCGAAGGACATTCAGGAGATGGCCTATTCGCTGGCCAACGGCTGCGGCAAGGGCACCATGACCCGCGAGCGGGAAGGACGGCAGAAACTTGCCTGGCGCCTGCTGACCCTCTCCAGCGGCGAGCGCTCGCTCTCCGAGCACGCCGCGCTGTCCGGCGATCCGGCCCACGCCGGCGCCGAGCTGCGCATGGTGGACGTGAACGCCGGCACCCGGCCGCATGGCGCCTTCGACGACTGTCACGGGATGGACGGGGCGAGCTTTCACCGCGCCATGACCGGCGCCGTGGGGGAGCACTACGGCCACCTGGGCCCGGCCTTCGTCGAGCGGCTGGTGCAGGGCGACGACCGCGACCGGCTGCTGGAGGCCTTCGCCAAGGTGCGCGCCCAGTTCCAGGCCGACAGCGCGCAAGCCGGCCGGGTGGCCGACCGCTTCGCCGTCATCGCCCTGGCCGGCGAGATGGCCATCGCCTATGGCCTGCTGCCCTGGCCAGTCGGCACCAGTCTGGCCGACAGCCTGCTGCTGTACCGCGAGTGGCTGGAGCGGGTGGGCAGCGGCAGCGCCGAGGACCGGCAGATCCTGGCCAGCCTCGCCCGCTTCATTGAGCGCCATGGCGACAGCCGTTTCTCCGACGTGCATGCCCCCGAGACCGACAGCCGCATCCGCGACCGGGCCGGCTACTGGGAGGACGAACCGAGCCGCCGGCTGTTCCTGTTCAACACCTCCGGCTTGCAGGAGGCCGCCCACGGCTTCGGGCTGGCGCGCATCGTCACGGCCCTGGACACCGCGGGCGCCATCGCTAAGCGCGACATCGAGAAGGGCCAGAAGCGCAACACCAAGAAGTACACGTTGCCCGGCGGCAATGGCAAAGGCCGGCGCCCCGGCCTGTACGTAATCGACCCCGAGCGGCTGGAAATGGCCAGCACCAACGACAACCCCCACACAGGAACCTAGAAACCGAGGGACAGCAGGGACAAAGGGACAGAGCCAGCCAGGACGCGGCTTCCCGCCATGTTTGGGGCTGTCCCTTAGAGAGAGAGAAGAGGGACAAAGGGACACACACCACCTTGTGAATATAGGCGCCTTACCCCCGGTTCAATACGGGTTTGCCTGTCCCTGAAAACGGGCCAAGGACCGCCGTCCCTAGGGGATAGGGACGGCCGAAACCGGCAGGGCACTAAGGCTGTAGCGATTTTGTCCCTTCGTCCCTCGGTTTTTCGCTTTCTAGAGAAACCTGTGATGAGTCACGCGAGAGAGGCCCATGACCCTACTGGCGGAACTGTTCGACCTGCTGGAAAACGAGCCGGCACCCTCAGGCAATGGCCGCGAACAGGCAGGAATACCCACCCCCTCGGCGAATGTGGCGAAGGTTGCCACGCTGGCGCCCGCCAGCAACGGCTACCGGCCCGCCACGGGATCACGACAAGCGACGGCAGCCGCACCAGCACCAGCAGCGACAAGCGCACCCGTGGCGCCACGAAACGCGCCTGCGCAAAACGTGGCGCAGACCGAAGGCGCACCGGCAGCCCGCCGCAACGCCTGGACGATCACCCGGGGCGGCCGGCCGATCTGCACGATCTGCGGCGCCCCCATGACCCGCGACGAAGCCCTGGCCGAAGCCCGCTGGCGCTGGCCGGATGCTGAGATCGAATGAACACCACCACTTTATTTTGCTGTTTTTCTTTCCAGAAAAAATAGGCAAAAAACAAAATCCATACGTATTTTTGCTTGATTTTCTGACTAGAAAAATAAGGGAAAACACAAAACCAAGGCCTTTTTTAGCTTGATTTTCTGTTCAGAAAAAATAGCCTAAATACAAAATCCAGGATCATTTTTGCTTGATTTTCTGGCCAACTAAATTAGCTTAGAGCCATAGGCAAGTTAAGATTTTGCGAGTTTTTCTGAGTTGAGGCGGTGATGAATCACGAAATACACATGCATGAGCCCCTGATAAGTGCGTTTGCTCAGGCTGTCAAAGATGCGACCGGGTCAACGCTTACAGAGATTCGAACAAACCCGATGGGTGGGCTATCGGAGCCGGACGCCATAGGGCTTTTAGACACCCCAGACGGAGCCTGGCCGCTGGTCTTCTCAATCAAAAAAGATGTCTATCCGCGAGATGTTAGAGATGCCATGTGGGATCTGCAAAGCCAGCAGAGTCGGATGAAGAACCCCTCTGAGGTGGTGCTGATTATGCTTGCCGACCATCTAAGTAAGGGCGCTCGTGAGGAGCTCAAGAGTCGCGGCATGAGCTTCTTTGACTCCAGCGGAACGCTATTTTTGAAGCACAGGAACTGGCTCATCAACATTGAGAAGGCCAAGTCGTCGACTAAGGGCATATCCCGCGAATTAGATGTGTTCAAAGGCTCACGTGAGATGGTTGTCCACGCACTGCTTCACATGGGGCGGGACTGGTTTCATGGCCAGGAGGTCGTGGATATGTCGAAAACCTCTGGCTACACCGTCTCGACTGTACTCCAAGAGCTCGAAAAATTTGGGTGGGTTGAATCGCAAGGAGAGGGCCGTCATCGGACGCGCCGGCTGGTAAAGCCCACGGAATTATTGGATGCGTGGGCAAAAGTTTGGGTACAACGCAAGCAGGCTACGACACGGTGGTACTTCTTCTGCCAGAACCCCAAGCGGTTAGTGGAGGAGCTGGCCTCGAATATAGACATGTACAGGCACATGGATTGGGATAGGGACCGGACAACCTGCGCATTTACCGGGGCAGTCGCCGCAAACCGCCTCTCTCCACTGCTGACTCACGTCGACATAGCAGAGCTGATCGTATCTTCGAACTCAGACGAACTTGCTAGGAGGATCGGCCTGAAGCCGGCAGAGAAAGGTGCGAACGTTGTTTTGATCGAGCGATCAGGAGCCAGTGAGCTGTTTCAGCAGTATTCGCAAGAAGACGACGCATGGTTTGCGAGCCCCTTTATCCAGTATCTTGATTTGCTGAATGGCCGTGGGCGAAACGCAGAGCTAGCGGCGCAACTACGAAACGATATTTTGAGGGTGTGATGTGGGAGTAGAGGCTAAACCGCAGTCGGCTGCCGGATACAGCACCGACCATACGGATACCTGCGAGCAAGTGCTGGTTACCCTCCTTAGCGCGTTCGGTACGTTGAAGGACACCTTGCGCCTCGTTGGCGGGTTGGTGCCGCGATATTTGACCCCAGAGCAGCACCCAAATGTACCGGCTCATTTCGGTACTTCGGATGTCGACATTGCGCTGAATCTGACGGTTTTGGCGTCTGAAAACTACGCATCACTATCTGATCAACTGAAAGAACGTGGATTCAGCCGATGGGTTAACGAAAGGACTGGTTGGGATACGGCCTGGCGATGGGAGTATCGGATTTCGCCCAAACAAGTCGTTCTAGTGGAGTTTCTCAGGGGCGCAACGGAAGACTGCCCGGCTGGTGAGAAAACACCCCTCGACGGCGAAAACATTGCCGCACTCGCAGTCCAGCACATGGAGATTGTGCATGACTGGTTCGAGTCGAAGAAAATCGAAGCAGAAATGCTTGGTGGTCGCGGCGTGACCATTGAGACGGTCCACTATGCTGATGTCCCTGCCTTCATCATCCTTAAGGCCTTGGCTTTCCACAGCCGAGCGGAGAGAAAGGATGCAGGCGACCTGATTCATGTGATGCGGTACGCAGGCGAGCTCGAGGAGGTCGTTCGTCGATTTGTGGAGCGCGCGCAGTCAGGCCTCCACCCAGTGGCCATCAAGGCTTGTCGGCAAGCCTTGAAGGAGAGGTTCTGCGATACGGATAAGACACCTGGCTTTGAGCTCATAGGGCCCAAATCGTATGCTCAATTCATGCTTGGTGAAGGAGCTGATGAGAATGAACTCGTATCCGAGGCTCGCTACGCCTCGGGCCTGATCGAACGCTTCCTAATACTTCTGGAACAAGATTTAGGGCCTGTCGAGTAACCGAGTTTCGAGTGGCAAGGGAGCCGGCCAAATGAGGCTCCCTTTAGACTAGACGGATAGTCCCTGACTGTTTTCTGAACAGATCATCCAGCAGCACGAATGCTGCCCCTGTTTCTGCTGCCGCGCCCACCTTGAGGTCGATCACTTCAGCGATGGGCATCCGCTGTCCCAATGCCTTGTAGATATCCTCCCCGGACATGCAGATCACTTTTCGGCTCCTTCCAAACGCCTGCAGGTCATCCTGGGTGAACCCGCCGTGGCTGATGAATAGTCCACGGGCCCAGGCAGACTTCTGATCGAGCTTGCCGTAAAACGTGTGGAGCTCAGCTGCGCCGATGGAATCCCTCACCCATTTGGCCTCGACCAAATAGGTTTTGTGGCCGAGCTGAAAGCTTCCATTGATCTGCTCTCCAATCAGAAAGAAAGGCGAACGTGCCTGCAGCTTGGATGAGTCGCATAGGTCTTTGAGAAATCTTTCGTACTCGTGTGGTGGTAGATCACGCAGGTCCTATAGCCGCTGCCTCAAAGCGTCACAGAATTGGCCCTGGTCGACGACTGTCGCCGCAGCGAAAGGATTTTGTACAACTGAGGCATGCTGGCCAGGCGACCGTGAATCGCCTGGCATTTCTTAGACATTTGATGACCGCTTTTGGCTGCTTTCTGCCCGCCGACTTCTTGGTTCGCATCGGCACAGTTGCATGTAAATGGGTGCCGAGAGGCGTGAGACTCCCAACCAAGAGGGCAACACTGGGCACCACAGCACGCCCCCGCCACCACCGCCCCGGGCATCATCGCCAAGCGATCTAACCAGCCAACCCCACTATTGCTCTTGCGCCAGTCACATAACGTCGCCCACTCCAGAACACGGAGCGAGGTGACGACATGCGAGACACGATCTGCGCGGCAGAGATGCCGGTGACCCTGGGCGGGAAAACCCTGTCGGCCAGCCAGTGGGCCGCCGAACGCGGCTTGAAGTGGCAGACGGTGAAGATGCGTCGTTACCGGGGCGCCAGTTGGCGGGAGGCGCTACGCCCCGAGCTACGCGTTCGTCGCTGGATGGACGGCTGGCTCTGCGGCTCGCAAGTTGCTGGCGCCACGCTGGCCTAGGGATGGGAGGGAGAGGCCTCGGCAGCATCTCCGCGGGATACCCCCCGAGTAAGTCGGGGGAACGCGCCACATCGGCCAATACCGAGGCCTCAGGTGCTTTCTACGCAAGCGCCGATTTCCATGTCAATTGCCGGTATCCAGTGGTGGTATCCAGCACGGTATCCACGGAGACCGGCATGCGAGCCCACGTGCAACACTTCAACGCACTCGCAAGCCAGGTCCGTTCGGCATCACTACGGGAGGCGGCAGGTGCGCACGCAAGAAACGGTCTGAGGAGTGTGCAGAGATGCGCTTGGAACGAGAGCATGGTCAAGCGGTTCCCAGCCAAATGCCCCTGTTATTGCGTGACGCCGATCTGGGGGGAGGGAGAGATGAGGCCAGATGTGAGCACGGTCGGTAACGGTACGCATACCCCTACGCATGAATCCCCTACACCTGCCCAAGGAAACATGGGTGCTGACCTCACGCACAACAATGACACAGAAGAAGGTCGAGTCAATGATAGCGGCACTACCCCCTCAGCTTGGCCGACGTCGCCCCCGACTGGCTTGCCCCTAATGCCCCGTTCGAGCCGAACCTACCAGCCCAAGCCGCGCATCGTCGGCAAGTAATCTGGGATGCGGTTGAGCATGCCACCGCGGGCGGCTAATCTTAGCGTCGATGATTGGCTGCCTCCTTGGGCAATTGGAGCCCTCTGGACTGCGGCCGATCACCGCCCGCTCCCACATCGTCGCGGGTACGCGAAGCGGCGATATGCGTAGGCTTGTTAGTAGCTCTCCCTGCCAGCCAGCCACTGGGATTTATTCTCCTCCCAGCAGGGCCAGTACGCAGGAAGTACGCACGGTACGCAGACGCGCCTCCGTCAGCACATTCGATGCTGCTGGCCGGCCGGTCGGCTTGCGAAAACGCCGATGCACTGGAGCCCTGGGAAACCAGCATCAGTAGCGATCAAGAGCGCAGAGTGGCAATCAGCCGCTTAGGATGACGCAGCAGATCCAGTGCATCCACAATGCTGGTCGAGACCACATCAGCGCAGGCCAATGTCGATGCTGCGGCCCCCTCGCGCTGAATCAGAGCGATACCAACTGCAGCAGCACTCAGCATCCGCCGGTCATTCAGACCATTGCCGATCGCGACAACGCCATCGCCCCCGAGCTTGGATACGAAGTCCAGCTTCGCCTCGGCCTGGGAGCTCATAGGGATAATCGTCAACTCCACTGGCAATCCCGATAACTGACTTGCCGCCACGCCGAAAGTGTCAGCCGTGATCACGTGAACCTGAATCTTGGACGCAAGCTCGCGGATCAATTCGGAGACACCGGGAAGCAGCGTGCCATCTACTGCGAGAGTGCCGTTGTAGTCGCAAACGACATGCTCGATCTGAAGCTTGCGAAACCCTGGGATGGTTACTTCTATCATCGAAAACCTGAACACCGTCAAAAACAGAAAGGCTCCGGATTATCTATCTGCTTCATTGCAGTTTGCGCTCAGCACTTCGCCAGGAACCGGAGGAGTAGTGGCCGGCCGTCCTTCAATGTCCGGCAAGCTCCCGTCAAGGATTCAGGGAGCGGTCTTCCTAAGCTTCAAGCTCGGTTCTCCTTGGCGGGGACTTGATGAGGTTTGGGCTGACGGCAGGCAGAAACGAGGGCTCGTATCGCACTCGGTTTTTACTCAGGTGCAGAAGGGGCAGACCGAAGCGAATTACTCATAGCTGGGGATCTGTTCGGCCTGGAATCGCGCCAGCATGGCGTCAATCAGGCGGTATTAGCGCTAGTCAAAAAGCAGCCGCAAACAGGCCAGCAGCCGGCACCTTGTATGCCTGTGTGTATGCCTGAACTTTAAAAGTGGCTGTGGGCCTTGCTATTGCTTGTCGCTTCGGTTCCCTTCGCCTCGTGATCCAGGGGCTTTTTTGTTTTCGCTCCATTTTCCGCCTCGCTCACCGGTCGAAACACGATAGCGAGCGGTCTCAAGGCAGCGTCGCCAGCGACTAACCTGTCCAGCTACCCGGCGGGGAGCATTCCTCGAGCCTTGGACGAGGTAGAATGAGGCAGGCATGCAGTGCCTCGATCCGAATCAACCCAGTGTCCTACCCGTGCAAAGCAATGATCAGCGCTTCCGAGTCAGATAAGGCGTCAGACGAACAAAGGCTTCATCGAAGATCGTTGATGAATCGAAAGGCGATGGCCTTCATCCTCGCCTTCCTGCTGACAGGGGCCGGGGGCGGCAGCCTCCTGCATGATTTCCTCGAGCAGCGGCACATGGAGCGTGCCGTGGTGAGGGTGATGCGGCAAATCGCTCATCAGCCCGAGCGAGAACTCATGAAGGAACAGAAGCATGAGGAAATCGAGGAGATCAGGCAGGAGGAGCTGGCCAAGGCGGTCGATGTTATGGGAAGAGTCGGTTGCCGGTTCTGGGGGGAGCAGTATCAGTCGGCACCCACCATGCGAAGTGCGGTCATGAGGGTCCGATATTGCGTTCTGAGCAATGCCGAGAAAATCTCGAAAACCTCCCGGCGAATAGCGCCGAAGTGGCATCTTGCTAGCTGCTGATCCTTGTGGGGGAAGGCTGTCGCTCGATGCCCTCCGCTAGAGCTAAGGCAGCGGGGAATGAAAAAACGGCCGTTACGGCCGTTTTTTTCATTCCCCCGAATGCCACCTATCCGGCGTCACTGGGTACGGTGCTCGACCTCCAGCCGGTAGAAGGTGGCCGCTCCCGCCTCGGTTTCGTAGCCGCTGTTGTCCTGTGGATAGACGCCCGCCTTGAAATACAGGGGATGGGCTTTCCAGGTCGAATCCACGCTGTTGCTCCAGGTCTTGCCGTAGGTGGTGACGCTGAGCATGCCGCCGGGCGAGAGGTGGATGCTGTAGGTGAAGCGCTCGTTCAGCTTGATGCCGCTGGCGATGGTGATGACCTGGGGAGTGCTGTCCGGGTTCTTACGATACTTGGCGACGATATTGCCGGTCTGACTGGTGGTCTTGTACTGGTACTCCAGTTTGAGCATGGGGCTGGTGCTCTTGTAGGCGTGGATCTGGCCGATCACCACCTTGCCCGTCGAGGGCACCTGATCCATCTCCAAGGCCGCACGCAGGAAGTTGTCGGCGCTGGGGTAGGTCCAGTTGTGCAGCGAGCCATCGCCGTAGGTTTCGCGGAGTTCGCTGCGCGGGTAGATGGCATCCTCCGTGGTTGTGCCGTTCACCGGCGCCCAAAAGCGGATCATCTCGTCGGAAGATTTGAAGTAGTCGCTCTGATAGCCACCGACGAGTTCGGGCGTATCGATGACGGTGGCGGGTACGCCCACGGGAATGGTCAGATTCCAGACGGCAAGCTCGATCATAGGGTCCTTCTCCATGCAGGTAGATTTTTCGTACAGAAACACGAAAGGCCGGCATCTCTGCCGGCCTTTCTGGCCATAACTTGGGCGTGTGGATTGCAGCCGAGGCGAGTCCGGCAGATTCCAGCCGGCCGAAGGGAGAGGCAGCCTGGGTGCCCAGGCTGCCTGCACGCTGTCAGGCCGGGGAGTCGGCGAACTCATCCTGAAGGCCGGCTCAGAGGGGACGGTGTTCGGCCTTCAGGTCGTAGAAGGTGGTCGCACCGGCTTCGGTCTCATAGCCGCTGTTGTCCTGGACGTAGACGCCTGCCTTGAAATACAGGGACTTGGACTGCCAGCCCGAATTGAGCGGAGTGCTCCATTTCTTGCCGTTGGCCTCGACGCTGAGCGTGCCGGACGGATCGAGATGGATGGTGTAGTTGATGCGCTGGTTCAGCGCCACTCCTTGGGCAATGGTGACCGGCTGGTCGTCGGTACCCGGAGCCGGCCGGTACTTGGCGACGATGTTGCCGGTCTTGGTGGCCTCCTGATAGAGGTACTCCACCTTGAGCAGCGGCTTCGGTTGTTGGTAGGCGTGAATCTGGCCGATGATGAGTCGGCCCGTCGACGGCACCTGATTCACCTCCATGGACGCAGTCAGGTAGTTGTCGGCAGCCGAGTATTGCCAGTTGCGCAGCTTGCCGTCGGCGGAGGTTTCCCGCAGCTCGCTGCGCGGATACTCGGAGCCCTTGGTCGAGGTGCCGTTGACCGGCGCCCAGAAATGGACTTTGCCATCAGCTGACTTGAAGTAGTCGCTCTGATATCCGCCGCTGAGTTCCTGGGTGCTGATGACAGTTGCGGGTACGCCAACGGGAATGGTCAGGTTCCAGAGTGCGAGTTCGATCAAGACTGAATCTCCTAAGAGAAAAGCTCAGTCGGACAGATCTATCCATGAGTCAGTAACGACGTACTTGGCCTTCCGGGCTGTGACAAACGAGCATGTATGGATTAAGGCGCAGTGTCGGCGTCTGGATGACTGCCGCGGCGCTGTGTGTACGGCGAGGACTTTAGGGAGAAGGGGCACGGCTTGAACATGCTGGCGACGTAATATTGGTACTGAATTCCAGAAATTCGATTTTGTCTGAAACTATCCTTTCTGACCAATAAACTCTCCGATAAAGCATGAATATGCGCCTATCTTTCGAAAGTGAGAGGTCAATATTCATGGCTTTGCAAAGTGTGTTTTCCCGACGAAAGGCGGTAAAGGCATGAGGCAAAACTATCGGCCCTACCGCTTTTTGATGGCAAAAGAATGCTACGGAGCGCTCGCCGAAGGGCGCTCTACTCGGTCAGGTTGATCTCCGCTGGCGTGAGCGGGCGATACTGGCCGGGCGCCAATTCATGCTCCAAGTGCAGGGGCCCCACGCTTTCGCGGTGCAGACGTAGCACGCGGTTGCGAAAGTGGCCGAACATGCGTTTGACCTGGTGGTAGCGTCCCTCGTGGAGGGTCAGCCGGGCGCTGTGGCTGCCGATGATCTGCAGATGGGCGGGGAGGGTGGTGAGTTCTTCGTAGGCGAAGTAGATGCCGCGGGCGAACGTCTCGATGTATTCCTCGCCGATCGGCTCGGCGGTTTCCACGTAGTAGACCTTGGGCTGCTTGAGCCCGGGTTGGGTGATGCGGCGCGACCAGAGCCCGTCGTTGGTGATCAGCAGCAAGCCGGTGGTGGTGAGGTCGAGGCGTCCGGCCAGATGCAGTTCGTGCCTGTCCGGCTCGTCCAGCAGGTCGAGCGCGGTCGGGTGCTGGTCGTGGCACGTGGCGCTGACTACCCCAGCGGGCTTGTGCAGCATGAAGTAGCGTGCCGGCTTGCCTGCCTGTAACAGCTCCCCGTCCAGTTCGATGCGGCTGAACTCGCGCACTTCGAAAACGCCATCGCGGACGATCCGTCCATCGACCCGCACGCGGCCGGCAGCTATCAGCAGTCGGGCATCCTGTCGGTTGAGGCTCGGCTGATTACTGAGGAAACGATCCAGACGCATCAGGGGGCCTGCTCTTCCTGGAGCCGCTGCTGGCAGGAGGAACAGAGGCAGGCCCGGCCTCGCACCTCTTTCGGGATGCGCTCGAGCGTCCCGCTCGCTATCTGCGCGGAAAAGCACCAGCAGGTGCGGACCGGGGCAGTCGGATCGGCAAGGCCGCAGGCATTGCCACGGCCGCACAGCGGGCAGCGGCCAGGGTCTTGTTCGGTGGGCATGAGGCAGTTCATCGTCAGGCGGAGCGCCAGGGTGCAACTTCCGGGAGGTGCGCACAAGGCGTTTTCGGTTTCAGGGCGAAAGATAGCCGGTCGAGTGCGGAGCCGAGGCGAAAGCGGACTTGGAAACCACCCCTCGCCGCGGGACAGGCATTCCGCCTCCTGGGGAACCGAGGGTTGAACGGCAGTTCCTGTCGGAGGTCCAACTGCTTGATTCGAAAGAGGTTAGCACTGTCGACCTCTCTCGTTCGGGAGGCCTCCATGCTTCGTCTTTTCCTGCGGGCTATCGTGTTGGGACTCGTACTGGCCGGCTGCTCGACCTACGGCTACGAGCATTATGGCCGCTATGGTTATGTCTACGACTACGGAAGTGATTACCGCTATCCCTATGGAGGTGGGCCTTATCGTTACCATGAAGGCTATCGGCAGCGCGACCGTTACTTCGAGTCGTATCCCCCGCGCCATTATTACCGGTGGCAGCCGCCTCGACCGGGGTTCCGGTATTTCGATGATCGACCCCGGGCGTTCCCTCACGAATTCCGTGACGAGCGATACGAGTCCTACCCTTGGGACATTCGTCGTCGCTACGGGCCCGGGTATCGTGGCCCCTCTTCGAACATCTGGCGCTATCGGGGCGATCCCCGCTGGGAGTTCCACGGAGCCCCGGAGCCTCTCCAGCGGCAGATCCAGCTTCAACGCCAGCTCCCACATCAGCAATAGCAGTATCGGCATGATCGATACCGAGGGCGTTGAGCCTCCGGGTGGCCTTTAAAGGTCTGCCAGCGGGTGCGGGCCGCTCCAGACCGGCTCGAAATGAGCCTCGACCACTGCTTCGGGAATCGCCCGTAGTTCCGGCCAATGCCAGTGGGGGCTGTTGTCACGGTCGATCAGTCGGGCCCGTACGCCCTCGGGGAATTCGGGGTGCCGACAGCAGTTCAGACTGAGGGTGTACTCCATGCGGAAGACGTCGGCGAGCGACAGGTGACGGGCTCTGGCGAGCTGTTCCCAGACCAGGCGTGCGCTCAGCGGGCAGCCGGCGGCGAGGGTTCTGGCCGCGTGCGCCAGCAGGGGATCCTCGTCCTCCCGCAAAGCCGTCAGCGTGCGCCAGGCGCTGCCCAGGTCGGCGACATCCAGCAACTGATCGAGGCGGAGTCGGCGCGGTAGCCACTGGGCGGCCGGCAACTGAGCGTGGGGCTCGTGCTCCAGCGCCTTGAGCAGGCTATTCAGCTGCAAGGCCGGCTGCTCCCGCCAATTGAGCTGGAGCAGTCCTTCGATCAGTGCGGGTTGCTGATCTTCCAGCAGGAATCGGTCGGCCAAACCCAGTTGCAGCGCATCGCGGGCGTTGAGCGCGCTGCCGGTCAGGCCGAGGAACAGGCCGAGCCGTCCCGGCAGGCGGGAGAGGAACCAGCTGCCGCCGACGTCGGGATAGAGCCCGATGCCGATCTCAGGCATGGCCAGCCGGCTGGAGGGGGTGACGATGCGAATGGCCGAGCCCTGCAGCAGCCCCATGCCGCCGCCGAGGACATGGCCATGACCCCAGCAGATCAGGGGCTTGGGATAGGTATGGAGGCGGTGGTCGAGTCGGTACTCGTCGGCGAAGAAGCGAGCGGCCAGCGGTGGCACCTCTCCCGGATGTTCGCGGCAGGCCTCGGCCAGACGGCGTATGTCGCCGCCCGCGCAGAAGGCCTTCGGGCCCTTGCCGCGCAGCAGCACGCAGACGATGTCCGGCTCTTCCGCCCAGGCCCGGAGGCGATCGTCCAGCGCTTCGATCATCGGCAGGCTGAGGGCGTTCAGGGTCTTTTCCGCATCCAGGGTGGCGATGCCGAGGCGGGCCCCGTGGCGGCCGGCTTTCTCTTCGAAAGTTACATTCATTTCTGTTCCTTCAGTGGACAGGTTCGGGCATGGCACCGGCTGGCGTGCTAGCGGTTGCGCCAGTTCGGTTCGCGTTTTTCGAGAAAGGCGCTGATGCCTTCCCGGGTATCCTCGGCATCGAAGAGGTCGACGAAGCGTTCCCGCTCCGCGGCCAGCCAGGCGTTCGGCCCGCGTTCGCGGGCGCCCTGGATCAGCGGCTTGAGGGCGCGTACCGCCACCGGACTCTGGCGCGCCACCTTGGCCGCCAGTAGCAGGGCGTGACCGCGGGACTCGCCGCTGTCGACCACCTGTTCGACCAAGCCGATGCGCAGGGCAGTCTCGGCATCGATTCGCTCGCCGCAGAGGAGCATGCGCTTGGCCCAGCCTTCGCCGACCAGCCAGGGCAGTAGCTGGGTCGCGCCAGCGCAGGGCAGCAGGCCGACCCTGGCTTCCGGCATGGCGAGGAGCGCCTGGCGTTCGGCGATGCGCAGGTCGCAGGCCAGCGCACATTCCAATCCGCTGCCCATGGCGTAACCGTTGATCGCGGCGATCGACACTCCGCGGAAGTCGCGCAGGGCCTCGAAGGCTGCGCCGAAGTGTCGGGCCATCTCCCGGGCTCGGGCCTTGTCTCCGTCGGCGAACAGCTCCAAATCGGCACCGGCGCTGAAGAACTTCTCGCCCTGGCCTGTCACCACTAGGGCATAGATGTCGTCGTCGCGGTTGAGATGTTCCAGCAGTTGCTTGAGTCCTATCAGGGCATCGCGCTCCCAGGTGTTGGCGGGAGGATGGTTGATGGTGATCAGCGCCGTGTGTCCGTGCTTTTCCACCGTCAGTTTGTGGGTCAGGTCGAACAGGCCCGGATGGTAGGTTTCTACTGCTTTGCTCATCGGCTTATTCCTTGATCTCGAATCCCTGTTCCCGAGGTCGTGCTGCAGCCTCCGTTCCGACGGGGGGAGGTTATTTGTCTGCATGGGATTTGGGCGAACAGTCATTCAGATAACTAAGGCGGTCACGAAGTTGCAGGACCTCGAGTCGGCACGTTTCCGCTCAATAAGGAAATCCCTGCTTTCCTTTTATAGCATCGGCTCATGCCTTGACTTGGCATCTGGGCTTATCTAGCGTGCCGCGTCATCGCCAAGAGCGGAAAACCTATGAGCAACGCCGAAGACAAAATCAAACTGGAAGCCGGCTGGAAAGCGGCGCTCCGTGACGAGTTCGACAAGCCCTACATGCGCGAGCTGAGTGAGTTCCTGCGCAGGGAGAAGGCGGCCGGCAAGGAGATCTACCCGCCGGGTCCCTTGATCTTCAATGCGCTGAATTCCACGCCGCTGGACAAGGTGAAGGTGGTGATCATCGGCCAGGACCCCTACCACGGCCCGGGGCAGGCCCATGGGCTGTGCTTCTCGGTACAGCCGGGAGTGCCGGTACCGCCGTCGCTACAGAACATCTTCAAGGAGCTGAAACGCGACCTGAACATTGATCCGCCCAATCACGGCTATCTGCAGCATTGGGCGGAGCAGGGCGTGCTGCTGCTCAACACCTCGCTGACGGTCGAGCGCGGCAATGCCGGCTCGCATGCCGGCAAGGGCTGGCAGGCTTTCACCGATCGGGTGATTCAGGTGGTGAGCGAGCACCAGGAGCATCTGGTGTTCATGCTCTGGGGCAGCCATGCGCAGAGCAAGCGACGGCTGATCGACGGGACCAAACACCTGATCCTGTGTTCCGCGCATCCCTCGCCGCTATCGGCCCATCGCGGTTTCATCGGCAACGGCCATTTCAGTCGTGCCAACAAATTCCTTGAGCAGCACGGGCAGACGCCTATCGACTGGCGCCTGCCGGAGATCGCTTCCGCTGCCTGAGGGTCAGCGCTGGATTTCCAGGTCGTGATTCAGCTCGTAGGGCAGGTCGAGCAGGCTCAGGGACGGGCCGTCGGCCGAGCCCAGATGGATGCGGCCATCCTGGGTTGCATCATCCTGCAGCACGGCGAGCAGCTCGATTCCCCCCTCCGCCGCGGCTGCCAGGACCACTTCGCCGACGCTGGTGCCGTGCACGGGCGAGAACAGCTCGGTTCCTACTTGCGGGATCTGAGAGCCATCGAGCGCCAGTCGGTACAGGTGGCGCTTGAGTTTGCCGAGGTACTGCATGCGCGCGACGATTTCCTGGCCGCTGTAGCAGCCCTTGCGGAAACTGACGCCGCCGACCGCCTGCAGATTGATCATCTGCGGGATGAATAGATCGCGGGTCGCGCCGAATACCTGACCGATGCCGGCGCGGATCTGCGCCAGCAACCAGCTGTTCAGTGGAGCTTCGGTCAGTTGGGCGGAGAGATGGGACTTCAGCGTCTCGGCCTGCTCGTGCGGTGTCCAGAGCTCGGCTCGGCCGCTCTCTAGGCGAATAGCGATGCGACCGTCGTTACGCACGACCTGTCCGGCCGCCTGGGGCAGATCCAGTCCGAGGCCGGCCAGGACATCATCGCCACCGACCAGACCGTAGCGAACCCAGTTGCCGCTCTCGTCGGAGAGCTGGGACTTGGAGAACGCCGCGTACTTCTTCAGTTCGGTTAGTTGCGGTTCGACCAGCTCGCCGGCCACGGCCAGCAGGTAGCCGTCCGCATCCGGCAGGATGCGGAAGCTCGACAGCATGCGCCCTTTGGGCGTGCAGCGGGCGCCGAGGCTGGCGCTGCCGTCTTTCAGGTAGTCGATGTTGCAGGTCAGCTGCCCCTGGAGGAATTTGCCGGCGTCCGGACCGCGAACGGCGAGTACTCCCTCGTGGGTCAGCGTACAGAAATAAGCGGAATCGGCCATGATCGTCACTGCTCAGGAAAAGACTGCCTGCCATGATAGAGATCGGTCCGGGCATTGTCAGCGCCGGCTGAACCTTGAGTCGGGATGCCGCTATAATGCGGCCTTCTTTCAAGGAACCTTCCCTTATGGCCGACGATATCGAACTCAAGCGACTTTTCTGGCATAGCCGGCGCGGCATGCTGGAGCTGGATGTGCTGCTGGTCCCCTTCGTTCAGGAGGTCTATCCGCATCTGGATGCCGAGAATCAGGCCCGTTACCGCAAGCTGTTGCAGTGCGAGGATCAGGATATGTTCGGCTGGTTCATGCAGCGCGATGAGCCGGAAGACGAGGATCTTCGCCTCATCGTCCGCATGATCCTGGATCGTGTCCAGCCCAAGTGAGATCTTCGAGTGCCGCTGGCAGGCCTCTCGGCTGTTGCTGGCGGCCTATCTGACCATTCAGGCGCTTGCCCTGGCCTCGCTGTTTCTTTCTGCTATTCCGCTCTGGGGTAGCCTGCTGAGCGCTGCATTGTGCGCATCGCATGCCTTCTGGGTGCTGCCGAGACAGATCGTGCTGAGCCATCCGGCAGCTTTTCGCGGGTTGCGCACCACTTCTGACGGATTTCAGTTATGGAATGCCCGGGATGGCTGGCAGCCAGTTCAGCTGCGACCTGACAGCCTGGCGTTACCGGTGGTCGTCATTCTCCGTTTTCGTCTGGATGGCGAGCGGCGGGTGAGGGGAGCGTGCATCCCGCGCGATGCATTGGCGCGGGATATCCATCGGCGTTTACGCGTGCGGCTGAAGTTCAGCCGGCGTAGGTGGGCGGCTGCAGGATAGTGTCGCGGGCCTCGGGCAGCATGTCCGGATAATCGAGCGTGTAATGCAGACCGCGGCTTTCCTTGCGCTCCATGGCCGATTTGATGATCAGGGCGGCCACCAGGGCGAGATTCCTGAGTTCGATCAGGTCGCGGCTGACCCTGTAATTGCTGTAGAACTCGTCGATCTCGCTGAGCAGCAGATTGACCCGGTGCTGGGCGCGCTGCAGGCGTTTGTTGGTGCGCACGATACCCACGTAGTCCCACATGAAGCGCCGCAGTTCATCCCAGTTGTGCGCAATGATCACGTCCTCGTCTGAGTCGGTGACCTGGCTGGCATCCCAGCTCGGTAGGTCTTTGGGGGCCGGCACGTCATTCAGCTTGCCGACGATGTCGGCCGCCGCGGAGCGGGCGTAGACGAAGCACTCCAGCAGGGAGTTACTGGCCATGCGGTTGGCTCCGTGCAGGCCGGTGAAGCTGGTTTCGCCCATCGCATAGAGTCCGGGAATATCGGTATGACCATGCTGATCGACCACGACTCCGCCGCAGGTGTAATGGGCCGCCGGAACCACCGGAATTGCTTGTCGGGTGATGTCGATACCGAAATCCAGGCAGCGTTCATAGATGGTCGGGAAGTGGGATTTGATGAAGTTCGCCGGCTTGTGGCTGATGTCCAAGTAGACGCAGTCGATGCCGAGACGCTTCATCTCGTGGTCGATGGCACGCGCGACGATGTCCCGGGGCGCCAGTTCGGCGCGGGAGTCGAAACGCGGCATGAAGCGTTCCCCGCTGGGCAGTTTGAGCAGCGCGCCTTCGCCCCTCAGGGCTTCGGTGATCAGGAAGCTCTTGGCCTGGGGATGGTACAGGCAGGTCGGATGGAACTGATTGAATTCCAGGTTGCCTACCCGGCAGCCTGCCCGCCAGGCCATGGCGATGCCATCACCGCAGGCGCTGTCCGGGTTGCTGGTGTACAGATAGACCTTGGCTGCGCCGCCGCAGGCAAGCGCGGTGAAGCGAGCGCTATAAGTATCGACCTCTCCGCTGTAGCGATTGAGTACGTAGGCACCCAGGCAACGATTGCCGGGAAGGCCCAGTTTGCGCTCGGTGATCAGATCGACGGCGACTCTCTGATCCAGTAGTTCGATGTTGGGGCGTTGCTGGGCTTTTGCCAGCAGAGTGGTGAAGATGGCCGCTCCGGTAGCATCTGCAGCATGGATGATGCGCCGATGGCTGTGACCGCCTTCGCGGGTCAGGTGAAACTCGAAGCTGCCATCTTCATGCGGTGTATCGTCGTCACGGGTGAAGGGAACGCCCTGCTCGATCAGCCACTGGATGGCCTCTCGACTGTGCTCGACGGTGAAGCGTACGGCGTCCTCCCTGCAGAGTCCGGCGCCGGCAATCAGGGTGTCTTCGACATGGGACTCGACGGTGTCGGTATCGTCCAGCACGGCCGCGACACCACCCTGTGCCCAATAGGTGGAGCCATTGGCGAGATCTCCCTTGCTCAGGACTGCTATACGCAGATGGGCCGGCAGTGTCAGGGCGAGAGTCAGCCCTGCAGCACCGCTGCCAATGATCAATACGTCATGCTGAAAGTGTTGGCTCATGTCGAGTAAATCCGCAAAAAAGCAACTCTAGTCGAAAAAAGGGGGCAAAGGCACAATGGCTGAGCGGCCATACATGGCAATAATGCGGCGGAACTTCTTTGGTATTTTGGGAATCAATAGCCGGCTGCAACAGGATGGCATACCGACTGCTGGCAGTGAAAGCATCGATGGTGGTATGTCCAAGACAGCCCGTGGGTGTGGTTGGATCGCCATGCTGCTTGATAAGTTCAGAGTGGTCCGCTTGCTCCAGAGGCCTCGTTTGAGGGGGAACTTTTGCATAACGCCCATGTCTATTTGAACAGCATGAGCCAGTATCTGATACCACGCCCTGTAGGGTTTAACGAGGAGTTCCCATGTTAAACCAGGAGCAGGATCAGCAATTGGTCGAGCGGGTGCAGCGTGGTGACAGGCGAGCCTTTGATTTATTGGTATTGAAATACCAGCACAAGATTCTTGGTTTGATCGTGCGTTTCGTGCATGACTCCCATGAGGCTCAAGATGTTGCCCAAGAGGCTTTTATCAAGGCCTATCGTGCACTCGGCAATTTTCGCGGTGACAGCGCTTTTTATACATGGCTTTACCGCATCGCTATTAATACAGCAAAAAATCATCTGGTGGCCCGAGGAAGGCGTCCTCCGGACAGTGATGTAAATGCCGGTGATGCCGAGTTCTATGAGGGAGATCATGCCCTCAAAGATATCGAGTCGCCGGAACGCTCCCTCCTGCGGGATGAGATCGAGGCCACTGTGCATCGCAGCATCCAGCAATTGCCCGAGGATCTGCGCACGGCATTGACGCTACGCGAGTTCGACGGTTTGAGTTATGAGGATATCGCCAGCGTCATGCAATGTCCGGTAGGGACTGTGCGTTCGCGCATTTTCCGGGCGCGTGAGGCGATCGATAAAGCTCTGCAGCCGTTGCTGCAGGAAACCTGAGACAGCGGCGTCAGCCAAGAGAGGAAACGTCATGAGTCGTGAAGCCCTGCATGAATCGCTGTCCGCGGTAATGGATAACGAAGCGGACGAGTTGGAATTACATCGAGTGCTCGCCGCCAGCGATGATGCCGAGCTGCGTGCAACTTGGTCCCGTTATCAAATTGCCCGGGCGGCCATGTATAAAGAGTTGCTGGAGCCGCGTCTGGATATTGCTGCGGGTGTTTCGGCAGCTCTGGCCTCCGAGGCGTCTCCCAAGGCTTCGCGTGCGCTTTGGCATACCCTGGGGCGTCTGGCGGTTGCTGCTTCAGTGACGGTGGCAGTGCTCGCCGGTGTGCGTTTCTATAACCAGGACGAGGTAGCAGGGGGGCAGGGCGAAGTGGCCCAGCAGGTACAGCAGCCTTCGATGTCTACGCCTCCGATGCATGGCACTCCGGTTCTTGCAGGCTACAACGAAAGAGTCGTTCAGCCCCAGTCGCAAGGCGATGCGGGCATCGATGCCGGTCAGGCCACAGGTTGGCATGAGCAAAGACTCCCGGTTTATCTTCGCCAGCATGCTCAGCAGTCGGCTCTGAATGGCGCGAATGGCGCGAATGGCGCGGAGGCTGTCCTGCCTTATGCTCGTGCAGCCAGTATGGATAACAACCGCTGAGGAGGATCATGCGCGTATTTCCCTTGCTGTTGCTGGGTGGCTTCCTGGCTGTTCCGGTTCATGCCGCTGACGCACAGGATTGGCTGAGTCGCTTGGCCAAGGCGGATAGGCAGAATCTCCAGGGTGTTTTTGTTTACGAGCGCAATGGTAGTTTTTCCACCCACAGCATCTGGCGCCGAGTAGAAGCGGATGGAAAGGTGGAGGAGCGTCTTCTTCAGATGGACGGCCCAGCCCAAGAGGTCGTTCGAATCGATGGGGAAACCCAGTGCATCAGTAACGGTCTCGCCGATCAGCTGGAGGGAGAGGCTTGGCCGGCTCGTCCTCTCGATCCGGAAAAGTTGTCCGAGTGGTATGACATACGTGTCATCGGCGAGTCTCGCATAGCTGGTCGACAAGCAATCAAGCTGGTCATTCTTCCGCGCGATCAACACCGCTACGGTTTCGAACTGTATCTGGATCGCGAAACGTCCCTCCCGCTTAAATCCCTTCTGCTGAACGAGAAAGGGCAGTTGCTGGAGCGTTTCCAATTCACTCAGCTGGATACCAGCTCTCAGCCTGATAGCAAGCTCCTGGAGCCAGGGCCGGGATGCCGATCCGTCCATGTTCCGGAACCCAAGGAGCAGGCTCGGGCCGGTTGGCATTTAGAATGGCTGCCTCCGGGCTTTACCCTGAATGGCGTACGCAAGCGCCGCAGTCCGGCTTCCGGGGAAACGGTCACCTATCTGATGTACGGAGATGGCTTGGCCCGTTTCTCGGTTTTTCTCGAGCCGCTCCGGGGGGCAATGGTCGAAGATGCTAGAAGCCAGCTTGGCCCAACCGCTGCGGTATCCAAGCGTGTGGCCACGGCCGATGGCGATATGATGGTCACTGTAATCGGCGAGATCCCACTGGGCACGGCTGAGCGAATTGCTCTCTCCATGCGTGCTGGCGACGAGGCGCATCTAGCTCAATGATCGAAGAGCGCGCGCGCGTGGTCGCCGTCGAGAAAGGGGCTGTATGGGTCGAAACCCTGCGTAAAGGTACCTGTTCGAGCTGTTCTGGTAATGCAGGTTGTGGGCAGGCCCTGATGGATCGGATGGGTGTGGATCGGCGACGCGGTTACATCCGGGCTCTATCCGATTTGCAGCTCCGTGTCGGCGATGGTGTCGTAATCGGGGTGCGAGAGGAATTTCTGGTGCGTGGTTCCCTTCTGGTATACCTACTTCCCTTGCTTGGCATCTTCACCTGTGGGCTGCTGGCGCAGGAGGCTGGTCTGGGTGAATCGCTGGTCATTCTTGCCGGGGGACTGGGGTTCGCTCTCGCTTGTAGTATGGCGCGCTGGTCGAGTCGGCGTACCGGGGATCATCCTGCGATGCAGCCGATAGTGCTGCGTGCCTTGCTCAATGATTCGGTCGGATCGTGTTGAAGATGCTGGTTTGAGTGGGGGAAGCTGTATGCTGAAAAGTAGTATGAAATCTTTCACTTCGCTCCTGGCTGGGGCGTTGCTGATGGGGCAGGCCTTGTTGGCTCAGGCCCAGTTGCCGGAGTTCACCGAACTGGTGAAGGAGGCCTCGCCAGCGGTCGTCAATATCAGTACTCGACAGAAAATCGCTGAGCGTGCCCTTTCTCCCGGTATGCCTGATATCGAGGGGCTTCCCCCCATTTTCAGGGATTTCTTCGAGCGCAATATCCCTCAGATGCCACAAGTGCCTGATGGCCGCCAGCGCGAAGCCCATTCCCTGGGCTCCGGTTTCATCATTTCCAATGATGGCTATGTTCTGACCAACAATCATGTGGTGGCCGACGCAGATGAAATCGTTGTGCGGCTTTCCGATCGTAGTGAGCTTCAAGCCAAACTGATTGGGGCCGATCCGCGCACGGATGTGGCCCTGCTGAAGGTCGATCCTGCTGGTGAAAAGCTTCCCACGGTCAAGTTGGGTAATTCCAATGACCTCAAAGTGGGGGAGTGGGTGCTTGCCATCGGTTCCCCGTTTGGTTTCGACCATTCGGTGACCGCCGGTATCGTCAGCGCTACTGGGCGTAGCCTGCCAAGCGAAAGCTATGTTCCGTTCATCCAGACCGATGTGGCGATCAATCCTGGTAACTCAGGGGGGCCCCTGTTCAATCTGCAGGGACAGGTAGTCGGCATCAACTCGCAGATTTTCACCCGATCAGGCGGCTTCATGGGCCTGTCCTTCGCCATTCCGATCGATGTCGCCATGGATGTGGCCAACCAGCTCAAATCTTCGGGCAAGGTCACGCGCGGCTGGCTCGGTGTGGTCATCCAGGAAGTCAATAAGGATCTGGCGGAGTCCTTTGGCCTGGACAAGCCTGCCGGGGCCCTCGTCGCTCAGATCGTAGAGGGTGGGCCGGCAGACAAGGGCGGCTTGCGGGTGGGGGATGTCATTCTCAGCATGAATGGCCAGCCGATCGTCATGTCGGCCGACCTACCGCACCTGGTCGGGGGCCTCAAGCCGGGAAGTGTCGCCAAGCTCGAAGTAGCCCGTGAAGGGGGACGGAAGAACCTCGCCATAACCATCGGTTCGCTGCCGGATGAGACGGAGGGGGTTCAACCCAGCGTTGCAGGGGCGGAGCAAAGCAGCAATCGCCTCGGGGTAGCGGTCGCTGAGGTGACCGAGGAGCAGAAGAGTGCGCTCGATATCAAGGGTGGCGTCGTCATCAGTGATGTTTTGGATGGTCCCGCCGCCATGATCGGTCTGCGGCCGGGTGATGTGATCACTCACCTCAACAATCAGGCTATCGACTCGGTGAAGACTTTCACCAAGGTAGCGGCTGCACTGCCGAAAAATCGTTCGGTTTCAATGCGCGTGCTGCGTCAAGGGCGAGCCAGTTTCATCACCTTCAAGCTGGCGGAGTGAGACTGACGATAGACAAGGGCGGCATTGCCGCCCTTGTTCGTTTTGGCGGGCTGGCCTGCGCGTGGCATGGCAGCAGAGGATCAGTTAAACTCCCCGGCTATTTTATACGGGCGACCTGCCCGAGCCTTATTGAGTGCTGAACTGTGAGTGACCTGAGTCATATCCGAAATTTCTCCATTATTGCCCATATCGACCATGGCAAATCGACCTTGGCCGACCGCTTCATTCAGATGTGCGGCGGTCTTTCGGATCGAGAAATGGAGGCCCAGGTTCTGGATTCCATGGATCTGGAGCGTGAGCGCGGGATCACCATCAAGGCCCACAGTGTGACCCTGCACTACAAGGCCCAAGATGGCAAAACCTACCAGTTGAACTTCATCGATACCCCTGGCCACGTCGACTTCACATACGAGGTCAGCCGTTCGCTGGCGGCCTGCGAAGGTGCGCTACTGGTAGTAGATGCGGGGCAGGGCGTGGAAGCTCAGTCCGTTGCCAACTGCTATACCGCCATCGAGCAGGGGTTAGAAGTCATGCCCGTGCTGAATAAGATGGATTTACCCCAGGCCGAGCCAGAGCGGGTCAAGGACGAAATCGAGCACATCATCGGTATCGATGCCACTGATGCGGTGCCTTGCAGCGCTAAGAGCGGCATGGGGGTAAACGATGTGCTGGAGCGTTTGGTTCAGGTCATCCCGCCACCTGAAGGGGAGATCGACGCCCCCCTGCAGGCACTTATCATCGACTCCTGGTTCGATAATTATCTAGGCGTCGTCTCGCTAGTGCGGGTCAAGCACGGCCGGGTGAAGAAAGGCGATAAGATTCTGGTGAAATCGACCGGTAAGGTTTATCAGGTCGACAGCGTGGGCGTGTTCACGCCAAAGCATACCGAGATGCCGGACCTGAAGGCGGGCGAAGTTGGCTTTATCATCGCCGGCATCAAGGACATCCATGGCGCCCCGGTGGGCGATACGCTGACGCTTTCCGGCACTCCGGATGTCGACATGTTGCCGGGTTTCCAGCGCATCAAGCCGCAGGTATATGCGGGTCTATTCCCCGTCAACTCGGATGATTTCGAGGACTTCCGCGAGGCGTTGCAAAAGCTCACCCTGAACGATGCCGCATTGCAATACGAGCCGGAAAGTTCCGATGCGCTCGGTTTCGGTTTCCGCATCGGTTTCCTCGGCATGCTGCACATGGAGATCATCCAGGAGCGTCTCGAGCGTGAGTACGATCTGGATCTGATTACCACCGCGCCGACGGTGGTCTTCGAGGTATTGCTGAAAAACGGCGAGACCATTTATGTCGACAACCCCTCCAAGCTTCCCGATCTGGCATCCATTGCGGAGATGCGCGAGCCTATAGTCCGCGCCAATATCCTAGTGCCTCAGGAGCACCTGGGTAACGTCATCACCCTGTGCATCGAGAAGCGTGGCGTCCAGCGCGACATGCAGTTCCTCAGCAGCCAGGTGCAGGTCAGTTACGATTTGCCGATGAACGAGGTGGTGTTGGACTTCTTCGATCGGTTGAAGTCGGTCAGTCGTGGCTATGCATCGCTCGATTACAGTTTCGATCGTTTCGAGGCCGCGAACTTGGTCAAGCTGGATGTGTTGATCAATGGCGATAAGGTGGACGCCTTGGCGCTGATCGTGCATCGTGACAAGTCCCACCAGAAAGGACGGGCGCTCACCGAGAAAATGAAAGAGCTGATTCCGCGTCAGATGTTCGATGTGGCGATTCAGGCTGCGATCGGCGGACAGGTCGTGGCGCGGACCACGGTCAAGGCGCTCCGGAAGAATGTACTGGCCAAGTGTTACGGTGGCGACGTGACCCGTAAGCGCAAGTTGCTGGAAAAACAAAAGGCCGGCAAGAAGCGTATGAAGCAGGTCGGCAGTGTCGAGATTCCCCAGGAAGCCTTCCTCGCGGTGCTCAAGGTAGATAGTTAGCGCTATGTCGATCAATTTCCCCTTGCTGTTGGTGCTTGCCGTTGCGGTCAGTGGCGCTTTGGCGTTGTTCGATCTGGCATTCCTCGCTCCGCGCAGGCGTGCTGCTATCGCCGAATACGAGGGCAGTGTCAGCGAGCCCGAGCAGAGTGTCGTCGATCGCTTGAACCGGGAACCATTGCTTGTCGAATACGGCAAATCCTTCTTCCCGGTCCTGGCCATTGTCCTGGTGTTGCGCTCTTTCCTCGTCGAGCCGTTTCAGATCCCCTCGGGCTCCATGAAGCCTACGCTGGAAGTGGGCGACTTCATTCTGGTGAACAAGTTCGCCTACGGCATCCGGCTACCGGTGTTGGACACCAAGGTAATCGAGGTCGAAGATCCGCAGCGTGGCGATGTAATGGTGTTTCGCTACCCGAGCGATCCGAACATCAATTACATCAAGCGGGTTATTGGTTTGCCCGGCGACCATATTCGCTATACCAGTGACAAGCGGTTGTTCATCAACGACAAACCGGTTGCCGAGCAGCTGCTCGGCGACGTCCCTGGTTCGTTGGGTAGTGCAGTGCTCTACAAAGAGCAGCTGGGGGACGTCGAGCATTTGATCCGCAAGGAAATGACCCGTTATCGGATCGAGCCGAGTCACGAATGGATCGTTCCGCAAGGCTATTACTTCATGATGGGCGATAACCGCGATAATTCCAATGACAGTCGTTATTGGGATGATCCGCAGATTCCCGCCAATCTGCAGGGAATGGTTCCGGACAAGAATATCGTCGGCAAGGCTTTCGCAGTCTGGATGAGTTGGCCGGAGCCGAAACTGCAGAATCTTCCCACCTTCTCCAGGGTCGGGCTCATTCACTGATCCCTTCATAATGTGCGGCGCTCAGCAACAGGGTGCCGCCGACTCTATATAGGCTTTACCTCTTGCCACCCACGGCATGGAAGAAAAGGATAGAGGTCCCAAATGAGTTTTCCCCGCTCACAAAAAGGCTTGTCGGTACTGAGCTGGCTGATGGTACTGGCTGTGGTGGCGTTTTTTGCGAGTAGCGCATTCAAGATGTTGCCGCATTATTTCGACTACATGTCCATGGAGAAGATCATCACTTCCGTGGAGCAGGAGCATGCCGGAGATATCCGTTCGGTCGCCGATTTTTATGGCCATGTCATGAAAGGCATGCAGGTCAACAATATTCGTGACCTGAATCTGGATGACGTCCTGAAAGTGAATCTCGAAAACAACGAGTTTCATGCCCATCTAAAATACGAAAAGCGCGAGCCGCTGATCGAGAACCTCGATCTGGTGGTGCATTTCGACAAAGAATTCCGTGTGCCAATGCCGTGAGCCCATCCCTAGATCGCCTCGAGCGTAAGCTCGGTTACACCTTCAAGAACCAAGAGCTCATGCTCGTGGCCTTGACCCATCGCAGCCATGCCGGACGCAATAACGAGCGTCTCGAATTCCTTGGCGATGCCATCCTCAACTTCATTGCTGGCGAAGCGCTGTTCAAGCATTTTCCCCAGGCGCGGGAAGGGCAACTCTCCCGCTTGCGTGCTCGTCTGGTCAAGGGCGAGACCCTGGCGGTGCTGGCTCGTGGGTTCGAGCTCGGGGATTACCTGCGGCTCGGTTCGGGTGAGCTGAAGAGCGGCGGTTTCCGTCGGGAATCCATCCTTGCCGATGCCCTCGAGGCGTTGATCGGGGCGATTTATCTGGACTCCGGCATGGAGGCGGCACGCGACCGCGTACTCGCCTGGCTGGCCAACGAACTGGATGGCCTGACCCTGGTCGACACCAACAAGGATCCCAAGACCCGCCTGCAGGAGTTTCTCCAGTCCCGGGGATGCGAGCTGCCGCGTTACGAAGTGGTGGATATCCAGGGCGAGCCGCACTGCCGGACATTCTTCGTCGAGTGCCAGGTCGCCCTGTTGAACGACAAAACCCATGGCCAGGGCGTGAGCCGTCGCATCGCCGAACAGGTGGCGGCGGCTGCGGCTCTGGTCGCTCTCGGTGTGGAGAACGCCAATGACTGATACAGGCGAATTCCGCTGTGGCTACGTGGCCATAGTCGGGCGCCCCAATGTGGGCAAGTCCACGCTGCTCAACCATATTCTCGGCCAGAAGCTGGCGATCACCTCGCGCAAGCCGCAAACCACTCGCCACAACATGCTGGGAATCAAGACCGAAGGCAATGTGCAGGCGATCTATGTCGATACTCCCGGCTTGCACAAGCAGAACGACAAAGCCCTCAATCGCTATATGAACAAGAACGCGGCGGCGGCGTTGAAGGACGTCGACGTGGTGATCTTCGTAGTTGACCGTACCCGCTGGACCGAAGAGGACCAGATGGTGCTGGAGCGCGTCCAGTTCGTGCGGGGCCCGGTGCTGGTGGCGGTGAACAAGGCCGACCGTCTGGACGACAAGACAGAGATGCTGCCGCATCTGGAGTGGCTGGCCCAGCAGCTGCCCAATGCCGAGATCGTGCCCATCTCAGCCCTGCAGGGAAAGAACCTCGACCTGCTGGAAAAGCTGGTCGCCGAGCGGCTGCCGGAAGGCGAGCATTTCTTCCCGGAAGACCAGATCACCGACCGCTCCAGCCGCTTCCTCGCCGCCGAACTGGTACGCGAGAAGATCATGCGTCAGCTGGGGGCCGAGCTGCCCTATCAGATCACGGTGGAGATCGAGGAGTTCAAGCAGGAGGGACGCATCCTGCATATCCACGCCCTGATCCTGGTCGAGCGCGAGGGGCAGAAGAAGATCATCATCGGCGAGAAGGGTGAGCGGATCAAACGCATCGGTCAGGAGGCGCGCAAGGACATGGAAGTGCTGTTCGACTCCAAGGTCATGCTCAATCTGTGGGTCAAGGTGAAGGGCGGCTGGTCCGACGACGAGCGCGCCCTCCATTCCCTGGGCTATCGGGAGAGCTGAGAGGGCTCCTGCGACCGCTCTCCAGCAGGTTCGTGGCTGTCCTGGGCTTTGTGCTCAAGCAGCCGGACTTCTGTCGTCGTGAAGCAGAGCGGGTTCCTTCGTCCTATGTCCCCATCCGCTTTCGTCCTGCATAGCCGGCCCTACAAGGAGAGCAGCGCGCTGGTGGATTTCCTCACCCCGCAAGGTCGGTTGCGCGCCGTTCTCCGGGGCGCGCGCGGCAAGGCGGGGAGTCTCGCACGTCCCTTCGTCCCGCTGGATGTGGAGTTCCGCGGGCGCAACGAGTTGAAAACCGTCGCCCGGCTCGAGGGGGCGGGTACGCCGCTCTGGCTGAGCGGGGAAACCCTGTTCAGCGCGCTCTATCTCAACGAATTGCTGATCCGTCTACTGCCGGTCGAGGATGCTCACCCGGCATTGTTCGACTTCTACGCCCTGACGCTCGCCGCCCTGGCCTCCGGTCGTCCTCTGCAGCCATTGCTGCGCGCCTTCGAATGGCGCCTGCTGGACGAGCTGGGCTATGGTTTCGCCCTGGATCGTGACCGGCAAGGACAGCCCGTCGAGGCTGGAAAACTCTATCGGCTGTTGCCAGACGCCGGCCTGGAAGCTGTGACGCAGCTGCAGCCCGGCGTATTTCAGGGGGGCGAGCTGCTCGCCATGGCCGAGGCCGACTGGCAGGCCCCCGGCGCCCTGGCCGCAGCCAAGCGCCTGATGCGCCAAGCCCTGGCGCCCCATCTCGGCGGCCGTCCGCTGGTCAGCCGCGAACTGTTCATGAATCTCAAGGAGTCTTCCCGTGACTGAAGCCAACCGCATTCTGCTGGGCGTGAACATCGACCATATCGCGACGCTGCGCCAGGCCCGCGGTACCCGCTATCCAGACCCGGTGAAAGCCGCGCTGGATGCCGAGGAGGCCGGCGCCGACGGCATCACGGTGCACTTGCGCGAGGATCGCCGGCACATCCAGGACCGTGACGTGCGCGTGCTGCGCGAGGTGCTGCAGACCCGGATGAATTTCGAGATGGGCGTGACCGAGGCGATGCTCGCCTTTGCCGAGGAGATCCGTCCGGCGCATGCCTGCTTCGTGCCGGAAACCCGTCAGGAATTGACCACCGAGGGGGGGCTGGACGTCGCCGGTCAGGAGGACCGCATCCGTGCCGCGGTGGAACGTCTGACGTGCATCGGCTGCGAGGTCTCCCTGTTCATCGATGCCGAAGAGCGGCAGATCGAAGCGGCCAAACGTATCGGTGCGCCGGCCATCGAACTGCACACCGGCCGCTACGCCGATGCGCAGACCCCGGCGGAGGCCGCCCGCGAGCTGGCACGCATCCGCGATGGCGTGGCCTGCGGGCTTGGGCACGGGCTGATCGTCAATGCCGGCCATGGCCTGCATTACCACAATGCCGAGCCGATCGCGGCGATCGAGGGAGTGCACGAACTGAACATCGGTCATGCCATCGTCGCCCATGCCTTGTTCGTCGGCTTCAAGCAGGCCGTGGCGGAGATGAAGGAACTGATCGTCGCGGCGGCCGCCCGCCGCTGAACGGGAGTCAGCGGCGGAACAGGTTCAGTAGCAGGGTCACCACCAGGCTGATCAGCAGCATGGTGGTGATGGGAATGAAGACCCTGCTGCGGCCCGACTCGATGCGGACGTCCCCGGGCAGCCGGCCAAACCAGCCGAGCAGCCAGGGTGCGTAACGCAGCGCGATGCCGAGAAGCAGCAGTGTCGCGCCCAGAATCATCAGCCAGCGAGCCATGGTCTTCCCTCCGTGCCGCAGGCAAGTCTAGCCGCGCAGGCCCTGTCGGTTCAGGGCTTGCGCGCGAGGATCACGGCGCGCATCGGCGCCGGCAGGCTTTCGACGGTGCGGCTGCGGTCGTCCGGGGCGAGGAAGTCCGGCAGCGACTGGAACTTCATCCACTCGGTGGAGCGCTGCTCGTCGGTGCCGGTCACGCTGACATCCACGCAGCGCACCTCGACGAAACCGGCACGCCGCAACCAGAGCTCCAGAGCCGGCACCGAGGGCAGGAACCAGACGTTGCGCATCTGCGCGTAGCGGTCTTCCGGCACCAGCACGGTGGTCGCGTCGCCTTCCACCACCAGGGTCTCCAGCACCAGTTCACCTCCCTTCACCAGGCAGTCCTTGAGAGCCAGCAGATGGTCGATGGGCGAGCGGCGGTGGTAGAGCACCCCCATGGAGAACACCGTGTCGAAGCCTTCCAGCTTTTCCGGCAGGTCTTCCAGGGAGAAGGGTAGGTGCCAGGCCGGGAACTCCGACAGGTAGCGCTTGAGGGCGAGGAACTGGCAGAGGAATAGCCAGTTGGGATCGACGCCGATCACGCAATCGGCACCGGCGCCGAGCATCCGCCACATGTAGTAGCCGTTGCCGCAGCCGACGTCGAGGATGCGCTTGCCGAGCAGATCCAGATGAGGGGCGACTCGTTGCCACTTCCAGTCCGAGCGCCATTCGGTGTCGACGTGCACGCCGAACAGCTCGAACGGTCCCTTGCGCCAGGGAGACAGGCCGAGCAGGGCCTGGCGCAGGGCAAGGCGGGTAGGCTCGTCGCAGCCGCCATCGAGGCGGACGCACTCGCGCAACTCGACCCGCTCGGCGCCCAGGGGCGGCAGGGCATCCACGGCGGCCTGCCAGCGCTCCAGGTCGCCGTGGCTGCGGGACAGCTTCTCGTCCAGCTGCGCCTGCAGGCCGTTCGACCAGGGGGCCAGCGGCGTGCTGGCCAGGCGGCGGATCAACGGGTTCAGATCGATCATGGCAGGGCGATCAGCGAGCAGAAGTTGAGGCACTGGAACCAGGGCACTACCTTGCGGAAGCCGGCGGCTGCCAGGCGTTCGCGGTGTTCTTCGAGGCTGTCCGGTTTCATCACGTTCTCGATGGCGCTGCGTTTCTGGGCGATCTCCAGCTCGCTGTAGCCGTTGGCGCGCTTGAAGTCGAGGTGCAGATCGTTGAGCAGGGCCTGTTCCTCGGTATCCTCGAAGCGCAGTTTTTCCGACAGGATCAGCGCTCCGCCCGGGACCAGCGCCCGACGGATGCGGCCGAGCAGATCCAGGCGGTGCTCCCGGGGGATGAACTGCAGGGTGAAGTTCATCGCCACCAGCGACGTCGGCCGGAGATCGAGGGCGAGGATGTCCGCCTCGATGGTCTCCACCGGCAGCAGCTCCTGAAACATCGAGTCCTGGACATGCAGGTATTCCCGGCAGCGCTCGAGCATGGCGCTGGAGTTGTCCACCGCGATCACCCGGCAGCCATCGGTTCTCACGTGCCGACGCAGCGCCTGGGTCACTGCGCCGAGGGAGCAGCCGAGGTCGTAGAGGGGCGTTCCCGCCTGGGCGAAGCGGGTGGCGAGCACGCCGATGTTCTCGATGATGGTCGGGTAGCCCGGCACCGAGCGCTTGATCATGTCCGGGAAGACCCGGGCCACGTCCTCGTTGAAGATGAAATCCGGCACTTCGGCGAGGGGACGGGCGAAGAGGCGGTCGGGGGACTGTTTCACGTGGGTTCCGCTGCTGTTGCCAAGGCGCGGCATTTTAGCCAAGAGCGGGCCGGGCTGACAGCATCGGCGGGCGGAAGGCTCAGCTCCGGGGCATTCGGCGCCGCCGGAGCCGGAAAACGCTTTCCGGCCCGGGGCGTCGGGGTCAACGAGGCACGCCGAAGATCAGAACAGCACCTTGGCCACGTCGGCGAAGCGCTGGGCGAAGTGTACGGTCAGGCCTTCCCTGAGGTAGTCCGGCAGTTCCTCGAAGTCGCCGCGGTTGGCTTCCGGCAGGATCAGCTCGAAGATCTTCTGCCGCCGCGCGGCGATTACCTTCTCGCGCACCCCGCCGATGGCCAGCACCTGGCCGGTCAGGGTCAGCTCGCCGGTCATCGCCACGTTCTTCTTCGGCGCCTGGTTGCGCGCCAGCGACAGCAGGGCGCTGGCCATGCTGATGCCGGCGCTGGGGCCGTCCTTGGGCGTGGCGCCCTCCGGCACGTGCAGGTGGACGAAGGCCTGGTCGAAGAAGGTCGGGTCGCCCTTGAACTGCTTCAGGTGCGAGCTGACGTAGCTGTAGGCGATCTCCGCCGATTCTTTCATCACCTCGCCGAGCTTGCCGGTGAGCTTGAAACCGCGGTTCAGCGTATGGATGCGCGTCGCCTCGATCGGCAGGGTGGCGCCGCCCATGCTGGTCCAGGCCAGCCCGGTGATGACGCCGACGCCCTCCAGGTGCTGCTCCTTGCGGAACAGCGGCATGCCGAGCTGCTCCTCCAGATCCTTCGGCCCGATCTTCACCTTCAGCGCCGGATCCTCCAGCAGTTTCACCACCGACTTGCGCACCAGCTTGCCGAGCTGCTTTTCCAGCTGGCGCACCCCGGCCTCGCGGGCGTAGCCCTCGATAACCGCCTTCAGGGCGCTGTCGGAGATGGACAGGCGCTCCTTCGGCACCCCGGTCTTCTTCAGCAGTTTCGGCCACAGGTGGCGCTTGGCGATGGCCAGCTTCTCCTCGGTGATGTAGCCGGACAGGCGGATCACCTCCATGCGGTCGAGCAAGGGGCCGGGGATCGAATCCAAGGTGTTCGCCGTGCAGACGAACAGCACCTTGGACAGGTCCAGGCGCAGGTCCAGATAGTGGTCGAGGAACTCCACGTTCTGCTCCGGATCGAGGGTCTCCAGCAGCGCCGAGGCCGGGTCGCCCTGGTGGCTGGCGCCGAGCTTGTCGATCTCGTCGAGCATGATCACCGGGTTCATCACCTCGACTTCCTTCAGCGCCTGCACCAGCTTGCCGGGCAGGGCGCCGATGTAGGTGCGGCGGTGGCCCTTGATCTCCGCCTCGTCGCGCATTCCGCCGACGGAGAAGCGATAGAACGGCCGGCCGAGGGTCTCGGCGATGGATTTGCCGATGCTGGTCTTGCCCACCCCGGGCGGGCCGACCAGGAGCACGATGGAGCCGGCGATCTCGCCCTTGAGGGCGCCCACGGCGAGGAACTCGAGGATCCGCTCCTTGATGTCCTCCATCCCGGCGTGGTGCTTGTCGAGCACCTTGCGGGCATGGGCCAGGTCGAGCTTGTCCTCGCCGTAGACGCCCCAGGGCACGCTGGTCGCCCAGTCCAGATAGTTGCGGGTGACGGCGTATTCCGGCGAGCCGGTCTCGAGGATCGACAGCTTGTTGAGCTCCTCGTCGATGCGCTTGCGCGCCTGTGCCGGCACCGTCTTGCCTTCCAGGCGCGCGCGGAACTCGTCGGCGTCGGCGCTCTTGTCGTCCTTGGTCATGCCCAGCTCGCGCTGGATGATCTTCAGCTGCTCCTTGAGGAAGAACTCGCGCTGGTGCTCGCCGATCTTGCGGTTGACCTCGGCGGACAGCTCCTTCTGCAGGCGCGCGACCTCCACTTCCTTGCGCAGCAGCGGCAGGACCTTCTCCATGCGCTTGAGCACGGGCACGGTGTCCAGCACTTCCTGCAGCTCGTTGCCCGGCGCGCTGGTCAGGGCGGCGGCGAAATCGGTCAGCGGCGACGGGTCGTTGGGGCTGAAGCGGTTCAGGTAGTTCTTCAGCTCCTCGCTGTACAGCGGGTTGAGCGGCAGGAGCTCCTTGATCGCGTTGATCAGCGCCATGCCGTAGGCCTTGACCTCGTCGCGCGGATCCTGGGCGTTTTTCGGATAGTCCACCTCGGCTAGGTAGGGCGGCTTGCGGCTCAGCCAGCCGCGGATGCGGACCCGGGTCAGGCCCTGGGCGATGAACTGCAGCTTGCCGCCCTCGTGGCTGGCATGGTGCACGCGCACCAGGGTGCCGTGTTCGGGCAACTGTTCGGGGGCGAAAGCGCTGGGGTCTTCCGTCGGCGAGTCCATGTAGAACAGGGCCAGGCTTTGATGGGGGGTCTTGGCCACGCGCGCCAGGGTTTCCGCCCAGGGCTCGGGCTCGACGACCACCGGCATCACCTGGGCGGGGAAGAACGGACGATTGTGGATCGGAATGACGTAGAGCCGCTCCGGCAACGTCTGGTCGGGCAGGGCGAGGCTGTTGGTCGTGCGTTCTTTTTCGACGATCTCGGGCGTGATGTCCTGGTCTGTCATGGGGCACCTGGTATGGAAGCGTTGAAAACTACATGGGGCGCGGTGCCAGTTTTTTCAATCGAGAACCCCTGGCCGCACGGTTTTCGAGGCGCGGGCGACTGGAGGAGGGAGCGAGTGTCGGCTACAGTGAAAAAAACTATTATTTGTTACGATATAACATGTTAGATTGCCGCCCTTCGCGAGCCGGCGGTTTCGCCAAGGGTTTTCCATCGTCGTCTGAACGATGCCTCGGAGCGGGCATTTGGAGTGTCTCTGCATGTGTGTGCGTCATCCTCTGGCCTGGGCCGTCGGACTGGCCTTCGTACCCTCCGCCTGGGCGGCCGAGCCGCTCGAGTTCGAGTCCGTCGAGGTCAGTGCCAGCGCCATCAGCGAACGGCCGCCCGAAGAAGCGACCAGCCCGACCCAGGTGCTGGAGGGCGAGGAACTGGTCATGCGGCGCGAGGCGACCCTCGGCGAGACCCTGGAAAAGCTGCCGGGCGTGCGTTCCAGCAGCTTCGGCGCCGGCGCCGGACGGCCGATCATCCGCGGCCTGGACGGGGCGCGGGTGAAGCTGCTGAGCGATGGCGTGGACATGCTCGACGCCTCCAGCACCAGTCCCGACCATGCGGTGACCAGCGAACCGCTGCTGACCCAGCGCATCGAGGTGCTGAAGGGACCGTCGACCCTGCTCTATGGCGGCGGCATGGGCGGCGTGGTCAACGTGATCGACAGCAAGGTGCCCACCTATGTCCCGGAAAAGGGCTACGAGGGCGAGGCGGAGGTGCGCGGCAACACGGTCGCCGACGGATGGGCGGGGGCCTTCGGCATCACTGCCGGCAAGGGGCCCCTCGCCGTTCGCGCCGAGGGCAGCCGGCGCCGGGACGACGACTACGAGATCCCCGGCTCGCCCAGCAAGCAGCAGAGTTCCTTCAACGATACCGATTCCTTCAGTCTGGGCAGCAGCGTGGTCGGCGAGCGCGGCTATCTCGGCCTGGCCTACGGCGAGCAGAACAACCGCTACGGGCTGGTCGGCGAGGAGGTGCAAGGGGGCGAGCCGGTCCCATACATCGACATGAAGCAGAAGCGCTGGGATCTGCGCGGCGAGCTCAGCGAGCCGCTGCGCGGCTTCGAGCTGGCCAAGCTGCGCGCCGCCCACAGCAACTACCGGCACAACGAAGTCGAGGACGGCGCGGTCGCCACCCGCTTCGACAACGACGCCAGCGACGCCCGCCTGGAGCTGACCCACGCCCCTCTGCTGGGCTGGCATGGGGTGCTGGGCGGACAGACCCTGCACCGCGATTTCAAGGCCAGCGGCGAGGAGGCCTATCTGCCGCCGACCGTGACCCACAGCCACGGCCTGTTCCTGACCGAGGAATACACCGCCGGCGCCTGGCGCTACGAGCTGGGGCTGCGCCACGACTGGCAGAATGTCCAGGCCAACGGCGCCAAGGACACCAGCCACCAGGGAACCTCGCTCTCCGCCGGCGTGGTCTGGACCTTCACCACCGATTATTCCCTCGGCCTCTCGCTGACCCGCGCCCAGCGTCTGCCGAGCATCGAGGAGCTGTACGCCAACGGGGCGCACGCAGCGACCCAGACCATCGAGCATGGCAATCCGGATCTCAAGAAGGAGACTTCCCACAACGCCGAGCTGACCCTGCGCAAGTTCGCCGGACGCACCACCTTCGACCTCACCCTCTATCGCAACCAGGTGGACGACTTCATCTACGCCGCCGATACCGGGCGCGATACCGGCGGCGGCTATCGCGACATCGCCTACCGCCAGCACGACGCGCTGCTGACCGGCGCCGAGGGGCAGATCCGCTTCCAGGCCACCGATGCCACCGCCCTGACCCTGTTCGGCGACCATGTCCGCGGCCGGTTGCGCAGCGGCGGCGGCGATCTGCCGCGGATGCCCGCCGACCGACTCGGCGTGCGCGTCGATCACAACTTCAGCACGGCCCTCGCCGGCCAGTTGGAGTACTACCGGGTGCGCCGCCAGGACCGGCTGGCCGACTACGAGACCAAAACCGGCGGCTACAACATGCTCGGCGCCAACCTCCGCTACTCGGGTACGCTGGGGCCGACCGACTACCAGATCTACCTCAAGGGCAACAACCTGCTGGACGAGAAGGCGCGCAACCACAGCTCCTTCGTCAAGGACCAAGTGCTGCTGCCGGGACGCAACCTGATCCTGGGCATGCGCCTGTCGTTCTGACCGGGAGTGCCGGTGCGGGGGATCGCCGCGCAGGGTGGGGCATGCTAATTGCTTCGTCCTGACGGGTTTCCTGGTGCGACCGATTCCGATGTTGTTCTCCGCCATCTTCTTTCCGCCCGCTCCGCGCCGGCGCCGTATCCCCTGCGACCGATTTGGCGTCCTTCCTACCGCGGCGCCGGGCCCGGGTTGCGGTGCCCCCGTGACGGGCACGGGGGCGCCGTAGTGCACGCCGGTTGCCCACCCACGCTCGGCGTCCGCCTGCTGTGCCTGTCCGATCAGTCGCACACCCATACCCACGGCCACCACCAGATGGTGCTGTCGCTGGCCGGCCGCGCCGAGTTCGAGGTGGCCGGGCAGGGCGGCGAGGTCAGCAGGATGCGCGCCTGCCTGGTGCCCGGCGATGCCGCCCACGCCTTCGCGGGGCTCGGCGACAACAGCATGCTGATCCTCGACCTGGCCGACGAGGCCGCCTTCGATCGGGCCCCGGCGCCGGAGCGGGCACAGCTCGGCCGGTTGTTCGACGGCCCGCGCTATCCGCTGCTGGATGCCGATTTCCAGCACCTGCTGGCCTACGCCGGGGTCGAGCTGACGCGCTATGGCCACGAGCCGGGGCTGTCGCATGCCCTTGGCGGCCTGCTGTTACAGGCTCTGCACCTGCGCCTGTGCGGCCCGGCTCCCGCCATCGTGCGCCGGCCGCTCGATCGCGAGCGCATCGAGACCTACATCGAGCGCCACCTGGGGCGCACTGTCAGCGTGGCCGAACTGGCCCGAGTCGCCTGTCTCAGCCCGAGTCACTTCCACCAGCAGTTCAAGGACTGCTTCGGTCTGACCCCGCACCAGTACCTGCTCAAGGCCCGCCTCGACCGTGCCGTGCGCCTCTTGCGCGAAAGTCCGCTGCCGCTGGTGCGCATCGCCGAGGAGTGCGGCTTTTCCAGCCAGAGCGCCCTGACCACCGCCATGCGCCGGCATCTCGGTCTGACGCCGCGCAGTCTGCGTCGCGCGGCTTAGCCGCCTTTCCGGAGTTTTTTGCAAAAACTCCGGAGTCTCGCGCAAGAAGCCGTCCCGTCTCCGCCGCTAGAGTCTGCCCATGCCCGCCCCGGCGTGGGTCAAGCCGATTCATTAACAGACTCTTTGCGAAGGAGTGGCGTGATGTTCAAAGCCAGTCACGTCTTGGATGGCGACGTGCTCGAGGGCACGGCCGCCGAATTCTTCCCCGCCATTTCGGCCAGCTACGCGGTGGACGAAGAAGCCTATCTGGGCGAGCTGATCCAGCTCGCCGACCCCGGCAGCGCCGGCATCGAGGCGATCCGCCAAGACGCCCGCCGCCTGATCGAGACGGTGCGGAGTCGCGACAACGCGGTCGACACCCTCGACGCCCTGCTGCGCCAGTACAGCCTGGACACCCAGGAAGGCCTGATGCTGATGTGCCTGGCCGAAGCGTTGCTGCGCGTGCCGGACGCCGCCACCGCCGATGCCCTGATCCGCGACAAGCTGAGTGCCGCGCAGTGGGAGCAGCACCTGGGCCGAAGCGACAACGTGCTGGTCAACTTCGCCGCCTGGGGGCTGGCGATGACCGGCAAGGTGGTCAACCCGCAGTCCGCCGACGGCAGGCCGAAGAGCGTGATCGGTCGGCTGGTGCGGCGCTCCGGCGAGCCGGTGATCCGCGCCGCGATGAATCAGGCGATGAAGCTGATGGGCGGCCAGTTCGTGCTCGGCCGCAGCATCGCCGAGGCGCTGAAGAACGGCCGCGACTGCCGCGAGCGTGGTTACACCTATTCCTTCGACATGCTCGGCGAGGCGGCGCTGACTGCCGCGGATGCCGAGAAGTATCTGCTGGACTACCGCCAGGCCATCGAGACCGTCGGCCGCGAGCCGCAGGTCGGCAAGGGGCCGCAACCGTCGGTCTCGATCAAGCTGTCGGCCCTGCACCCGCGTTACGAGGTGGCCCAGCGCGAGCGCGTGCTCGCCGAGCTGTTCGCCAGCGTGCGCGAGCTGGCTCGTCTGGCCCGCTCGCTGGACGTCGGCATCACCATCGACGCCGAGGAGGCCGACCGTCTGGAGCTGTCGCTGGAGCTGTTCGAGAAGCTGTTGCGCGACCCGGCGATCGCCGGCTGGGGCGAGTTCGGTCTGGTGGTGCAGGCCTATTCCAAGCGCTGCCTGCCGGTGCTGGTCTGGCTGACGCTGCTCGGCAAGGAGCTGGGAGCGCGCATCCCGCTGCGCCTGGTCAAGGGTGCCTACTGGGACAGCGAGATCAAGCAGTGCCAGGTCCAGGGGCTGTCCGGATATCCGGTCTACACCCGCAAGGAAGGCACCGATATCTCCTACCTGGCCTGCGCGCGCTTCCTGCTCAGCGAGCACACCCGCGGCGTGATCTACCCGCAGTTCGCCAGCCACAACGCCCACACCGTCACCTGCATCCTGGCCCTGGCCAGGGCCTGCCGCGCGCCGCGCGCGTTCGAGTTCCAGCGCCTGCACGGCATGGGCGATGCCCTGTACGACACCCTCATCGCCGAGGGCGGGTACAACGTGCGCATCTACGCCCCGGTGGGAGCCCACCGGGATCTGCTGCCGTATCTGGTGCGGCGTCTGCTGGAGAACGGCGCCAACTCGTCCTTCGTCCACCAGTTGGTCGACCCGCGCGTGCCGGTGGATTCGCTGATCGACCACCCGCTCGAGAAGCTGCGCCGGCACGCGCGTTTCGGCAACCCGCGCATCGTCCCGCCGGCGGCACTGTTCGGCGCTTCTCGCCAGAATTCCCGAGGTATCAACATGAATATCCAGCAAGAATGGCTGCAACTGGAGCAGGCCATCCGGCCGCACCTCTCCCGCCAGTGGCGGGCCGCGCCGCTGATCGGCGGCCAGCGCCAGGCCGGCAGCGCTCACGAGGTGCGCTGTCCCTACGAGCTGAGCCAGGTGGTCGGTCAGGTGCAGTGGGCCGAACCGGCCGAGGCCGCCCAGGCCATGGAGGCATTGACGAGGGCTTTTCCGCGCTGGAGCTCGACGCCGGTGGAAGAGCGCGCCGCGATTCTCGAGCGCCTAGCCGACCTGATGGAAGCCAACCGCGCCGAGCTGATGGCGCTGTGCACACTGGAGGCCGGCAAGACCCTGCAGGACGGCATCGACGAGGTGCGCGAGGCGGTCGACTTCTGCCGCTACTACGCCCGGCAGGCCCGCGAGCGCCTGCAGCGCAGCGAGCTGAAGGGCCCCACCGGCGAGCGCAACGAACTGTTCTACGAAGGGCGCGGGGTGTTCGCCTGCATCAGCCCGTGGAACTTCCCGCTGGCCATCTTCCTCGGCCAGATCGCTGCCGCGCTGGTCGCCGGCAATACCGTGCTGGCCAAGCCGGCCGAGCAGACCAGCCTGATCGCCATGCGAGCCACCGAGCTGCTGCTGGAAGCCGGCCTGCCCGCCGACGTGCTCGCGCTGTTGCCGGGCTCCGGCGCCGAGCTGGGGAGCGTGTTCTGCCGGGATGCGCGCCTGGCCGGCGTGTGCTTCACCGGCTCCACCGAGACCGCGCGGCTGATCAACCGTCAACTGGCGGAAAAGGACGGTTCGATCGCCGCGTTGATCGCCGAGACGGGCGGGCAGAACGCGATGATCGTCGACTCCACCGCGCTGCCCGAGCAGGTGGTCAAGGATGCGCTGCTGTCCGCCTTCGCCAGTGCCGGGCAGCGCTGCTCGGCGCTGCGCGTGCTCTACGTGCAGGCCGACATCGCCGAACGGGTGATCGAGCTGCTCAGGGGCGCCATGGCCGAACTGCGGGTCGGCCCGAGCGACCGCCGGGTCAGCGACCTCGGCCCGGTGATCGACGCCGAGGCCCGTGCGGGCCTGCTGGCGCACATCGGGCGGCTCAAGGGGGAGGGCCGGCTGATCGCCGAAGCCCGGCTGCCGGCCGGCCTGAACGGCCACTTCGTCGCTCCGGTGGCCTTCGAGATCGACGGCATCCACGAACTCGAGAAGGAAAACTTCGGCCCGGTGCTGCACGTGGTGCGCTACGAGGCGCGGGACCTGGAGCAGGTGGTCGCGGCGATCAATGCCACCGGCTATGGCCTGACCATGGGCGTGCACAGCCGCAACGAGGAGACCGCCCGGCGCATCGAGCAGCTGGCGCGGGTCGGCAACCTGTACGTCAACCGCAACCAGATCGGTGCCGTGGTCGGCGTGCAGCCGTTCGGCGGCCATGGTCTGTCCGGTACCGGGCCCAAGGCCGGCGGTCCGAACTATCTGCTGCGCTTCGTCAGCGAGCGCACCACGTCGGTGAACACCACCGCGGTGGGCGGCAACGCCTCCCTGCTGTCGCTGGGAGGAAACGAGTGATCGGGCTCGAAACTTGCTTCTGGCAGCTTACCCTATGGTACGGCGGGTGATCGCCTGTTTCGCCGAACGCGGCGTCTCCGGGCCGCGAGCCGATGACAACGGGTGCCGGCTCGCGGGTATCGGCTGCCTCTGTGGGCGCGATCAGCCGTCGTCGCCCGGATAACAACCCCGCACGGGATCTCCACTCATGAGCATGACCAATCCAACCCTGATCACCTTCGTGATCTACATCGCGGCCATGGTGCTGATCGGCCTCGCCGCCTATCGCTCGACCAACGACCTGTCCGACTACATCCTGGGCGGGCGCAGCCTCGGCAGCTTCGTCACCGCGCTGTCGGCGGGCGCCTCGGACATGAGCGGCTGGCTGCTGATGGGGCTGCCGGGGGCCGTGTACCTGTCGGGCCTGTCCGAGAGCTGGATCGCCATCGGTTTGATCGTCGGGGCCTATCTGAACTGGCTGTTCGTCGCCGGGCGCCTGCGGGTGCATACCGAGCACAACGGCAACGCCCTGACCCTGCCTGACTACTTCACCAACCGCTTCGAGGACGCCAGCCGCATCCTGCGCGTCCTCTCGGCCGCGGTGATCCTCGTGTTCTTCACCATCTACTGCGCCTCCGGCATCGTCGCCGGGGCGCGCCTGTTCGAGAGCACCTTCGGCATTCCCTATTCGACCGCGCTCTGGGCCGGCGCCGCGGCGACCATCTGCTACACCTTCATCGGCGGCTTCCTGGCGGTGAGCTGGACCGACACCGTGCAGGCCAGCCTGATGATCTTCGCCCTGATCCTCACCCCGGTCATCGCGATGGTCGCCAGCGGCGGCCTGGAGCCGACCTTCGCCGCCATCGAGCTGAAGGACGCTGCCCATTTCGACATGCTCAAGGGCGCCAGCTTCGTCGGCGTGATCTCGCTGCTGGCCTGGGGCCTGGGCTACTTCGGCCAGCCGCACATCCTCGCCCGCTTCATGGCCGCCGATTCGGTCAGATCCATTCCGGCCGCCCGGCGGATCGGCATGACCTGGATGACCCTGTGCCTGGCCGGTGCGGTCGCCGTGGGGTTCTTCGGCATCGCCTACTTCTCCGCCCATCCGGAGCTGGGCGTGGCGGTCGACGACAACCCCGAGCGCGTGTTCATCGAGCTGGCCCGGCTGCTGTTCAATCCCTGGATCGCCGGTGTCCTGCTCTCGGCCATCCTCGCCGCGGTGATGAGCACCCTGAGCTGCCAGCTGCTGGTCTGCTCCAGTGCCCTGACCGAGGATTTCTACAAGGCCTTCCTGCGCAAGAAGGCTTCGCAGAAGGAACTGGTCTGGGTCGGACGGGGCATGGTGCTGCTGGTGGCCCTGGTCGCCATCGGCATCGCCGCCAATCCGCAGAGCCAGGTGCTCGGTCTGGTGTCCTACGCCTGGGCCGGCTTCGGCGCCGCCTTCGGTCCGGTGGTGCTGATCTCGCTGCTGTGGAAGCGCATGACCCGCAACGGCGCCCTGGCCGGCATGCTGGTCGGTACCCTGACCGTGGTGCTGTGGAAGGAGTTCGTCGGCCTCGGCCTGTACGAGATCGTCCCCGGCTTCGTCCTCGCCAGCCTGGCCATCGTCACGGTCAGCCTGCTGGACCGGGCGCCCTCCGCCACGGTTCGGCAACGCTTCGAGCGCGCCGACCGGGTCTATCGCGAGGCGCAGTCCGAGGCCGGGGAGGCGGCCGGCCGGGACTGCGCATCGAGCCCGGCGGGCTGACTCAGTACCGGCCGCTGCGCGCCTGCAGGGTCGCCGGCGCCGGAGCGCACCGGTTGTCCGGCCCGGCGAGATACGGCTGGAGGATCGGCGCCATGCCCTTGAGCACCTGCACCGGCAGGGCCGAGGTGAAGTGGAAGCCCTCCGCCGCGCGTCCCGGGACGTAGGCGGTGAGGGTGCCGAAGTGGTCCGGGCCCAGGTAGAAGACGAAGGTGGCGGTACGGTTCATCGCCTGCGAGCTGACCACGTAGCCGCCGCGGGCGACCCGCTCGATGCGGTTGTCGCCGGTGCCGGTCTTGCCGCCCACCCGCAGCGGCTGGCCGTCCGGCTGTCGGAACACGCCGTACAGGCGCCGCGCCGTGCCGTTCTCCACTACCAGGGCGAGGGCCCCGCGCAGGGCCGAGGCGACTTCCGGGGCCAGCACGCGCCGGGCCCGGTTCGGGTCGAGCCCCAGCCGGGTTTCGTAGGGGGTGCCGGCGGCGAAGTGCATGCCGTCGATGCGCACGGTCGGCAGGCGCACGCCGTCGTTGAGAATGATGCCGATCAGCTCGGCCAGCGCCGCCGGCCGGTCCCCCGAGCTGCCCAGGGCGGAGGCCAGCGAGGGCACCAGTTGCGGGAAGGGGTAGCCCAGGCGTTGCCAGCGCCGATGGATCTCGGTGAAGGCCTCGATCTCCAGCATGGTGCGGAGGCGGTTGTCGCGGGCGCTGCGGTAACGGCTCTTGAACAGCCAGCCGTAGACCTCCTGGCGCTCGTCGCGGCTGGCTTCCAGGACTTCCTTGAAATCCGCCTCGGGGTGCTTGAGCAAGTAGCCGAGCAGCCACAGGTCGAGTGGGTGGACGCGGGCGATGTAGCCCTGGTCCGGCAGGTTGAAGGCGCCGGGGCCGTAGCGGCGATACAGGCTGGCGAGCCGCTCCTCGGTGAGGGTGCGGTCGTTCGGCAGCTGCTCGCGCATGAAGGCGTCGAAGGCGGCGCGGTCGCTGCCCGGCCGCAGGTAGCGATGCACGGCGGCCAGGCGTACCGGCGTGGCGCGCAGGCCCTCGAGGAAGGTCGCCAGACGGTCCTCGCCGTTCTTGCCGGCGTACTTGTTCCAGAAGCGGCGCAGGAACACCTTGCCTTCCCGGTCGGCGAAGCGGACCAGGTATTCCTGGCGACGCGGATCGCGGTCGTCCTTGAGCAGGGCGGTGCCGTTGGGCGACTGATAGGTGCTGTAGCGGACGATGTCGCGCATCAGGCGCACGAAGGGCAGGTTGATCGACTCGCGCAGGGATTCGCGCACGGTCGGCAGGCGGCCGTTGTCCTCCTTGCGGAAGTTGGCGAAGGTGTGCAGGCCGCCGCCGGTGAAGAAGCTCTCGCCCGGGCTGGCCGAGTACTTGCGGTCAAGGGCGGCGTCGAGCATTTCTGGCAGGCTGCCCCGCGGATGCTCGATCAGCCAGTCCCGAGCCCAGCGGGTGAGCAGGTCGAGCGGCTCCAGTTCGAGCGCGCGCAACTGGGCCCTGTCCATGCCGGCGAAGCGCTTGTGCAGTTCGGCGACGATTTCCAGGTAGGTGGTCAGCACCCGCAGCTTGGCGGTGGAGCCCAGCTCCAGCTTGCTGCCTTCGTTGATGTCGAAGGGCAGGTTGGTGTTGTCGGTCTGCACCCGCACGCGGAAGCCGTCGTCGCTGCGCTCGAACAGGGTGAAGCTGTAGCGCACCTCGGCGGTGGTCTCCGGGGTCAGCAGGCGCTCGCCGAAGAGGCCGACGCCGGCGGCGAAGGTCGGGTCGGCCAGTTGTCCCAGGTAGCGGGTCACGGCGGTCTGCAGCTCGCCCTGCAGCGGCGTGCTGGCCGACAGGTCGAGACGGTCGAGATCGTAGAGCGAGGTCTGCAGCAGCTCCGCCATGCGGCTGCGGGCGACGCGGATGCCCTTGCTGGTCTCGATGGGCTGGACGGCCGGTTCCTTCAGCCAGTCGCGGTACGCTACCTTCTGCCCCAGGGCGGCCTGGGCCAGCCGGGCATCCAGCAGTCCGCCGCGATACAGCAGGCGGATGTGGCTGTCGGTCAGGGTGGCCAGTTCGCCGCGCCCCTGGTTGAGGTAGTAGGAGGGCCGGCGCTGGGAGATCAGCAGCGAGAGCACCTGGCGCAGGGCCAGGCCGCGTTCGGCGGGGCTGGCGTCGGCCGTCGAGAGCAGCCGGTTGACCTCGGCGAAATCGGCGCCGAACCACACCCGCAGGCCGTCGGCCAGGCCGTGTACCTCGCCGTAGCCCGGTGCCGCGGCGAGCGGCACGCTGTTCAGGTAGTCGCGGACGATGTTCTGCCGCGCGGCGATCGTGCGCGGGCCGCCCCGATAGGCCCGGACGCTGGCGGAGATCATCTGGCGCAGTTTTTCCGGGGCCGAGTCGGTCAGCCCGTCCGGCGAGTGGCGGTATTTCTCGATCTGCGTCGCCAGGGTGCTGCCGCCCGCCGATTGCCCGCCGAGACCGAGCATCTCGCGGACCTGCGTGACCGCCGCCATGCCGAAGCGCGCCCAGTTCACGGCGGGGTTGGCCAGCGGCTGCCGCGGGTCGAGCAGATCGCGATCCTCGATGAAGAGCAGGCTCTGGGCGATCAGCGGCGGGATGCTGGCGAAGCTCGGATACAGCTGCCGCGGCTGGCGGTAGAGATACAGCGACTCGCCGCGGCAGTCGCTGATGGTCAGGCCGACCTGCGATTTCTCCTGGTACGGCGGAAACAGGCCGTGCCGGCTGTACGCGAGCAGCGACGGGGAGAAGCGGGCCTGCTGGGTGATCTGGAAGCCGCGCTGCTCCAGCCTGGGCAACCAGTCGGGCAGGGAGATGTAGCCGAGGCGGCGGTCGAAGGGCCCGCGTCTGGGATAGTCGATCGACAGGCTGGGGCCGGCGCCCAGCGAGTAGGTGAGGGTGGCCGCATAGTGGCTGAGCTCCCGGGACTGCAGCCGGGACGTGCGCATTTCGTTGAACGCCAGCACGCCGAGCACGGCGACGGCCACGACGACCAGCAGCCAGACCAGCAGCCGCCAGGAACTGCGCCGCGGTGGTGGCGGGTTTTCGGCTTTCTGCAGGTCGTGCTGGGGAACTGCAGCCCCTTGTTCCTTTGTCTGCCAGATAACGCCCATATCGACCTGTGCCCGGCGGTTTCGCCTGTGTCCATTCTATCCCTAGATTAGCCACTGGCGGAGGTTCGGGAATCTCCTTGCCATCCCTTTTTGCTGGCGATTGTGCATGCTTTGCCTGGCTATAAGAAGTAGGCGATCCGGCGAAAGCGTCAGGGCTGCGAGTCAGGTCTCAGCGCGCTTTCGCCGCTGCGCTGACGCCTTCCAGGGTGGCGAAGGAAGTGTCCTTGGCCGTCAGTAGGAAGTCGCGCATGAAGGGGGCGTCCAGCATGTCGGCCCGGATCGCTGCGTACAGGGTGGCATACAGGCCCTTCTCGCCCAGCCGCTTGGCGGTGACGTAGCCGCGCGAGCTGTACTCGTGCAACGCCCAGTTCGGCAGGCAACAGACGCCGCGTCCGGAGGCCACCAGCTGCAGCATCATCACCGTCAGTTCGGCGGTGCGCACCCCGGCCGGCTCGACGTCGGCCGGGTCGAGGAAGCGGGTGAAGATGTCCAGGCGATCGCGTTCCACGGGGTAGTGGATCAGCGTCTCGTCGGCCAGGTCCTCGGGCAGGATATAGGGCCTGCCGGCCAGCGGGTGCTGGTTGGCCACGGCGAGCAGCGCCTCGTAGGTGAACAGGGGCACGTAGGTGATGCCGGTCAGCTCCAGCGGGTCGGAGGTGACCACCAGATCGAGGTCGCCCCGGGCCAGGGCCGGCAACGGGGCGAAGGAGAAGCCGGAGGCCAGGTCCAGCTCGACCTCCGGCCAGGCGTCGCGGAACTGGTCGATGGTCGGCATGAGCCACTGGAAACAGCTGTGGCACTCGATGGCCATGTGCAGGCGCCCGGCCGTTCCCCCGGCCAGCCGTGCCAGGTCGCGCTCGGCGCTGCGCAGTTGCGGTAGCAGGGCATCGGCGAGCTGGAGCAGACGCAGCCCGGCGCTGGTGAAGCGCAGTGGTTTGGTCTTGCGCACGAAGAGCTGCAGCCCCAGGCGCTCTTCCAGCTCCTTGAACTGGTGGGACAGCGCCGACTGGGTCAGGTGCAGGCGTTCGGCCGCTTCGACCAGGCTGTCGGCCTCGCGCAGGGCATGCAGGGTTTTCAGATGGCGCAGTTCGAGCATGATCGACTCTTGAGGGTTTCTAATGTTTACGTCCGATTTTTTGAGTTTCTCTCATGTTTGAGTGGCTGTCGACCGGAACAGCCATGCCTGATGGCAAGCGGCTGCCGATCCCGTAGCAAGAGACAGGGGGGCGACCGCTCGTCCCCTCTCGCCCCGTTTCGCGACGACCGTTTGCCTGCTTTCATCAAATTGTCATTTCTTTGTGCAGGCGAACTCTGCCCAAGGTGCACACAATTCCTCGGGATGGATTTTCTTGTTCTCCGGTATTCGCGATGCGTGTTCTCTTCTTCGTACTCGCCCTCCTTGGCGGCCTGCCAACGTGGGCGGCGTCTCGCTGCGATGTGCACGAGCCGGTGCAGATGGCCGATCTGCCCGAGGTGCGTCTGGCCTACCAGAGCATCGGCCGCGCCTCCGATCCCGTCCTGCTGCTGGTCATGGGGCTCGGCGGGCAGCTGATCGACTGGCCCGACGACGTGCTGGTCAGTCTCTGTCGCCAGGGCTTCCGGGTGATCCGTTTCGATAACCGTGATTCCGGACTGACCACCTGGTACAAGCGGGAGCCGGAGGTCAGCCTGGGCTACGAGCTGCTGCGCCGTCGGATCGGCCTGCCGGTTTCCGCGCCCTACGGACTGCGCGATATGGCCGGCGATGCGCTGGGATTGATGGATGCCCTGGAGGTACCGGTTTTTCATGTGCTCGGCGTCAGCATGGGGGGAATGATCGCCCAGCACATGGCCGATCTGGCGCCCGAGCGGGTAGAGAGCCTGACCTTGGTGATGACCAGCTCCAGCGCGCTGGGCCTGCCGGCGCCTAGTGCCGAGCTGGCCGCACTGCTGGCCAGGCGCGAGGTGGGCGGCCGCGAGGCGGCGATCCGGCAGCAGGTGGATCTCCTGGCCGCGCTCGGCAGTCCGCGAGCCAGCGAAGATCGCGACCAGCTCGCGCGGCAGGCGGCTCGGGCCTACGACAGGGCCTTCAGGCCGGAAGGGGCGGTGCGCCAGATCGTCGCCGTGCTCGCCGAGCCCAGCCGCGTTGCGTTGCTCGACCGTCTCCGCTTGCCGACGCTGGTGGTGCACGGTACGGCCGATCCTCTGCTGCCGGTGATGCATGGCGTGCACGTCGCCGCGCATATCAAGGGCAGCCAACTGAGGCTGATTCCCGGCCTCGCCCATCGCTTCCAGACGGAATTCAAGGAGCCGCTGCTGGCGGTGGTGCTGCCGTATCTGCGGGCGCAGCGCAGGAACCCGGCGCTGGCGCATCTGTAGCCCGCCGCAAGGCGATGACCGGGGGCGCCGGGCACTCATCGAGGTAGGCGGCGAGCCGTTTCTGCTCCCCCGGGGTGAGCGTCAGTCCGAGCTTGGTCCGCCGCCAGAGGATGTCTTCCGCCTGCTCGGCCCACTCATGGGTGCGCAGGTAATCCACTTCCCGCCCGTACAGCATGCCGCCCAGAGGCTCGCCGAGATCGGCCAGGCCGGAGGCGCCGGCGAGCAGGCAACGGGTGCGGCTGCCATAGGTGGTGGCCCAGCGCAGGGCGAGGGCGGGGGGTAGCCAGGCGAACTCCCGTTGCAGCTCGGTGGCCAGCGCCAGCGGGTCGCTCAGCCCCTCGCCGCCGGGCAGGGGAGCGCTGGCCGTCCAGCTGGGCCCCATGGATGGCAGGAAAGGAGCCAACTGATCCAGCGCCGTCTCGGCGAGCTTGCGGTAGGTGGTGAGCTTGCCGCCGAACACCGTGAGCAGCGCCGCCTGCCCAGGGGCGGCATCGAGGGCGAGGTTGTAGTCGCGACTGAGGGCGCTGGGGGCCTGGGACTCGTCGTCCAGCAGTGGACGCACGCCGGCGAAGCTGTGGCGGATATCCGTGCGCTGCAGGGGATGCGAGAAGTGGGCATTGACCACCCGCAGCAGATAATCGATGTCCTTTTCGTCGATGTCGACCTTCGCCGGATCGCCGGCGAATTCCCGGTCGGTGGTGCCGATCAGGCTGAAACGCTGCAGGTAGGGGATGACGAAGACGACGCGGCGGTCCTCGTTCTGCAGGACATAGGCCTCGTCTCCTTCGTAGAGGCGCGGGACTATCAGGTGGCTGCCCAGGACCAGGCGGATGTGGTGGGCGGGCCGTTGGTGCAGGACATCCTCGCTGACCCGTGCCACCCAGGGGCCGGTGGCATTGACCAGGGCGCGAGCTCGGATCTCCTGACGGGCGCCTGCTGCCCGTTGCAGTTCGAGCCGCCAGAGGCCCTCGTCGCGCCGTGCGCCCAGGCAGCGGGTACGGGGGAGGATGTCCGCGCCGCTTTCCCGGGCGGCCATGGCGTTGAGCACCACCAGGCGGGCGTCATCCATCTGGCAGTCGAAGTAGGCGAAGCCGCGGCGGATCTCCGGCTTCAGCGGACCTGCCTGGGGCAGACGCAGGCTGCAGGAGGCGGGCAGGGCATAGCGCTTGCCCAGGTGGTCGTAGAGAAACAGACCGGCGCGGATCAGCCAGGCCGGGCGCAGCTGGGGGCGATGGGGCAGGATGAAGCGCAGGGGCCTGATGATGTGGGGAGCCTTGAACAACAGCACCTCGCGCTCGGCGAGGGCTTCCCGTACCAGGCGAAACTCCCCGTGCTCCAGATAGCGTAGGCCGCCATGGACCAGTTTGCTGCTGGCCGAGGAGGTGTGCCGGGCTAGATCGTCCTGTTCGCAGAGCAGAACGCTTAGACCCCGTCCGGCCGCGTCGGCGGCGATGCCGACGCCATTGATGCCGCCACCGATGATGGCCAGGTCGTAGATCTTGGCGGATCGGGCGGTGGGGAGGCTGGAGGTCTGATCGGATGAAGGCATGTTGTCCATTTCAGGCTAAGGTAACCGCTCCGGAGTCACGTTTTTCATTCTTACCTATATGACACCTGCAATCGATCTGCTGAAGAAATTACGCACCCAATATCAGGTTCACAGCTACAGCCACGATCCGAAATCGGCCTCCTATGGGCTGGAGGCCGCGGAGAAGCTGGATCTTCCCCCCGAGCGGGTGTTCAAGACCCTGCTGGCGGCGACCGAGAAGGGTGAGCTGCTGGTAGCTGTCGTCCCGGTCGCCGGCAGCCTGGATCTGAAAGCCCTGGCCGAGGCGGCCGCCGCGAAGAAGGTGGAAATGGCCGATCCGGCCGCTGCCCAGCGAGCCACCGGCTATCTGGTCGGCGGAATCAGCCCGCTGGGGCAGAAAAAGCGCCTGCGTACTTTCATCGACGAGTCGGCCGGGCAGTTCCCGAGCATCTTCGTCAGCGCCGGTCGCCGCGGTCTGGAGGTCGAGCTGGCGCCCCAGCTGCTGGCTGAACTGACCGCAGCGACGTTCGCCCCCATCGGAAGGGCGGGGCGTTAAGGGCTCGGCTTCTCGGGCTTGTGCCGTCTGAGGCGTTTCCGGCTCGATATCCCCTAAACTGGTGCCTATACAGTCGCGTCGAACGGGAAGACGCCTATGCCCCAGTATCTGCTCGCCATCGACCAGGGGACCACCAGCACCCGCGCCATCGTCTTCGATGCTGAGGGCGTGCCGGTCGCCAGCGCCCAGCGGGAACTGCATCAGTATTTCCCGCGTTCCGGCTGGGTCGAGCACGATCCCGAGGAAATCTGGCAGGGCACACTGGCGGTATGCAGGGAAGCGCTGTGGAAAAGCGGACTGCGCGCCGGGCAGATTGCCGGCATCGGCATTGCCAACCAGCGCGAAACCACTCTGGTCTGGGAAGCCGACAGCGGCATGGCGATCCATCCGGCCATCGTCTGGCAGGACCGCCGGACCGCCCAGCGCTGCGCCGAACTGCAGTCAGCCGGACACGAGCAGCGGATCACGGCTGCGACGGGGCTGCTGCTCGATCCCTATTTTTCCGCCAGCAAGCTCGCCTGGATTCTCGACAACGTGCCTGGCGCACGCGCCCGGGCCAGGCGCGGCGAGTTGCGCTTCGGCACCGTCGACAGCTTCCTGCTCTGGCGCCTGACCGGCGGCAGAAGTCACCGGACCGATGCCGCCAACGCCTCCCGCACGCTGCTGTTCGATATCCATGCCCAGCAGTGGGATGAGGAGCTGCTCAGGTTGTTCGACCTTCCCGCCAGCCTGCTGCCCCCAGTTCAGGACTGCACGGCGGAATTCGGTGCCACCCCGGCGAAGCTGTTCGGCGCGCCGATTCCCATCCTGGCCATGGCCGGCGATCAACAGGCCGCGCTGTTCGGTCAGGCCTGCTTTCGTCCCGGAATGGTCAAAAGCACCTATGGCACCGGCTGCTTCATGATCCGGAACACCGGCGATATCCCGGTCGTTTCGCGCAATCGCCTGCTCACCACGGTGGCGTACCGGCTACAGGGGCGGGTGACCTATGCCGTCGAGGGCAGCATCTTCGTCGCCGGCGCCGCGCTGCAGTGGCTGCGCGACGGAGTTCAACTGATCCGCCATGCCCAGGAGAGCGAGTCCTTGGCCGAGCAGGCCGGGGATTCCTGCGGCGTTTATCTGGTGCCGGCCTTCACCGGCCTGGGCGCACCCTATTGGGACCCGCAGGCGCGCGGAGCCATCTTCGGACTTACCCGCGACACTGGCATCAAGGAAATCGTCACCGCCGGCCTGCAGTCGGTCTGCTACCAGAGCCGCGATCTGCTCGAAGCCATGCAGATGGATGCCGCCACTCCGTCGGACAAGACGGTTCTGCGCGTGGACGGCGGCATGGTGGTGAACAACTGGCTGGTGCAGTTTCTCGCCGACATCCTCGGCGTGGCGGTGGAGCGTCCCCGGGTTATCGAGACCACCGCCCTGGGTGTGGCCTATCTGGCGGCGCTACAGGCAGGCATCTACAGCGACGTGCAGCAGATCGCCAGGCTCTGGAGGAACCAGCAGCGCTTCGAGCCGCGTATGGAAAGCGAGCGGCGCACCCGCCTGTATGCCGGCTGGTTGAATGCCGTACAGCGGGTGCGTAGTCAGCGGTAATGGGGCGCTGCCGGTTCCCGGCGCGACCGTACCTCTCGAAAGCGGCGCTCGGTCGGGGCTCAGTTCGCGTGGGGCTGGCTTGGCGCGATCAGCATCTCGAGCAAGGCCTTCTGCGCATGCAGGCGGTTCTCCGCCTGATCCCAGGCGGCGGAGCGCGGGTCGTCGAGCAGGTCTTCGCTGATTTCTTCGCCGCGATGAGCCGGCAGGCAGTGCATGAAGAGCACGTCCTTGGCGGCAAGGTCGAGCATCTCGCGGGTCACCTGATAGGGCTTGAAGAGGCTCAGGCGCGTTGCCGTCTCATGCTCCTGGCCCATCGAAGTCCAGACGTCGGTGCTCACGAGATGGGCGCCGGCCACCGCCTCGCGCGGATCCCGCATTATCTCGACCCGATCTCCGCCGAGGGCGACGAATTTCGGATTGGGCTCGAAGCCTTCCGGGCAGGCGACCTTGAGTCGGAAGTCGAACTGCAGGGCAGCTTCGATATAGCTGTTGCACATGTTGTTGCCATCGCCCACCCAGGCAACGGTCTTACCCTGGATCGAGCCGCGGTGTTCGTGGAAGGTCTGCATATCGGCCAGTAGCTGGCACGGATGCAGGTCATCCGACAGGCCGTTGATCACCGGAACCCGTGAGTTGGCTGCGAACTCGGTCAGGGTGCTGTGAGCGAAGGTTCTGATCATCACCGCATCGAGCATGCGGGACATGACTATGGCGGTATCGCTGATCGGCTCGCCCCGCCCCAGTTGCGTGTCGCGCGGGGACAGGAAGATCGCTTGGCCGCCGAGCTGGATCATGCCGGCCTCGAAAGACAGGCGGGTGCGGGTCGAGGCCTTTTCGAAGATCATGCCGAGGACGCGGCTCTTGAGTGGCTCGAAGGGTACGCCGCGGTTGCGCAGGTCCTTCAGTTCGATGCCGCGACGAATCAGGGCAAACAGCTCCTGGGGCGTGCAGTCCATCAATGAGAGAAAGTGCCTAGCGCTCATTTTCAGTTCCTTGCTTATCGATACGGACCGCAGAGCGGATGCGACTCCTCGGGGAGCGACAGTGTCTGCGGTCGCCACCCTTTGGCGGGGGCGCGAAATGGGAAAACGGCGATCTTATAAGGAAAATGCGAAGCCACGCAAACTGCCAGTTTCCTGAGCATAAGCAAGCTCCATGCCTGTGCATCAGGGTTAGCCTATGGTCACGAACAGGGCCCAAGTCTGAGCGTGGGGCTCGGTTTTCCTTTACAATGGCGCCAATGCCGACTGATCGGAAAACTTCACTCGAGGTGGTTCAATGGATATTTTCGACACTATCAAAGACCAGATCGCCAGCAACACCATTCTGCTGTACATGAAAGGTTCGCCCAATGCTCCGCAGTGCGGTTTTTCGGCCCGCGCCTCACAGGCCGTGATGGCTTGCGGTGAGCGGTTCGCCTATGTGGATATTCTGCAAAACCCCGAGATCCGCGCGAATCTGCCGAAATACGCCAACTGGCCGACTTTCCCGCAACTGTGGGTCAATGGCGAGCTGATCGGCGGCAGCGATATCATCATCGAGCTGTTCGACAAGGGCGAGCTGCAGAAAATCATCAAGGACGCAGCGGGCAAGACTGACGCCTGAGAGCCTTGTGATACGAAAAAAGCCCCGATGCGAGTCGGGGCTTTTTTGTTTTCGGTGGAGGGGATTTATTCACTCATCCATCTGCGACTGCAGATAATTCTCCAGACCGACCTTGCCGATCAGGTCCAGTTGCGTCTCCAGCCAATCGATGTGTTCTTCTTCCGACTCGAGGATTTCCTCCAGCAAGTCGCGGCTGCCATAGTCGCCGACGCTTTCACAGTAGGCGATGGCGGCTTTCAGATCGGGAAGGCCCAGTTGCTCCAGCTTGAGATCGCATTCGAGCATTTCCTTGGTGTTTTCCCCGATCAGGAGCTTGCCCAGATCCTGCAGGTTCGGAACTCCTTCCAGAAACAGGATGCGTTTGATCAGGCGATCCGCATGCTTCATCTCGTCAATGGATTCTTTGTATTCGCGCTTGCCGATCTTCTCGAGACCCCAATCCTCGTACATGCGGGCATGCAGGAAGTATTGGTTTATCGCTATCAGCTCGTTACCAAGAATCTTGTTCAGATGCTGGATGACCGTAATATCGCCTTTCATTGCCGCTCCTGCCTGTAAAGGGTTAAGAGAGTCTGGTCAGCCCCCTACTTGCTGTCAACCATCGGATGGCAACTGTGGCAAACGTCTTGGCAGACTCGTCGATCAAGCGCTGGCAAGGGCGGCCGAGTAGAAGGTGGGATTCTGATTGCTCTGGAGTTTGGCCAGAGTTTCACGGGTGACCTGTTTGGCCTGGCTGGCGCATTTTCCGCATTGAGTACCAACCCCGAGTGCCTGGCGGACATCACGATAGCTGCAGCAGCCTTCGTAAATCGCCTCACGGATTTGTCCGTCGGTAACGCCTTGGCAAAGACATACGTACATAGGATGGTCTCGATGAGAAATATGTGGGTGTAAGAAACATAATCTCAATGAGAATTATTGTCAAACGCTTGGGTTTCTTGGTGATATGCCGGGTAGTGGAAGAGGCATGCTGCTCCAGGTCTTGCGCCCCCGTCACAGAGGCGCGAGCCTGTGCATGGGATGGATCATGAACCGAAGGTTAGCCAGCCGCCCATCTCTTTCCAGCGGTTAACAATGCCGCAGAACAGTTCTGCAGTCTTTTCGGTGTCGTAGCGAGCCGAATGTGCTTCGCGTCCGTCGAAGTCGATTCCGGCGCTTTGGCAAGCTCTGGCTAGCACAGTCTGGCCGTAGGCGAGACCGGCCAGGGTGGCAGTGTCGAAACTGGAGAAGGGGTGAAAAGGATTTCTCTTGATATCGCAACGAGCAACTGCGGCATTCAGGAAGCCTAGGTCGAAGCTGCTGTTGTGCCCGACCAGTATGGCTCGTTTGCATCCGTTGGATTTCAGTGCCTTGCGCACCCCCCGGAAGATTTCCTGAAGGGCCTGCTCTTCCTTGACTGCCATGCGCAGTGGGTGGTCCAGCTTGATGCCGGTGAACTCCAAGGCCGCCGCTTCGATGTTCGCTCCCTCGAAGGGCTCGACTCGAAAGAAATGGGTATGTTCGGGGAAGAGAAAACCCTGCTCGTCCATCCCTATGGTGACGGCAGCAATTTCCAGCAGTGCGTCGGTGGCACAATTGAATCCCCCGCTTTCCACATCAACAACCACCGGAAGATAGCCCCGAAACCGCTGCGCCATGGGGTGGCGGGAGCTGTTGCCGCTGGGTAATTCCAGTTCGTCTCCGAAATACTCTTCGCTCACGCATTTTCCTCCAGAACATGCCAACGCAGCGTTTCTCCAGCACGCAACGGAGTCAGGCTGTGCTCGCCGAAAGGCAGTGTGGTTGGAGCCGTCCATTCTTTCCGGACCAGCGTGATGTGGTCATCGTTTCTTGGCAGACCATAAAAATCGGCGCCATGGTGGCTGGCGAAGGCTTCCAGTTTGTCTAGCGCGTTGCGCTGTTCGAAAGCCTCCGCATAGAGCTCGATGGCCGCATAGGCGGTATAGCAGCCCGCGCAGCCACAGGCGGCCTCCTTGGCATGCTGGGCATGGGGGGCTGAGTCTGTGCCGAGGAAGAACTTTGGATTGGCGCTGGTGGCTGCATCCAGCAATGCTTCCTGATGGACGTTGCGCTTCAGGATCGGCAAGCAGTAGAAGTGCGGACGAATGCCTCCGACCAGCATGTGGTTTCGATTGTAGAGCAGATGATGTGCCGTGATGGTGGCGCCCACGTTGGTGCCGGCAGCTTCGACGAACTGAACCGCATCATGAGTGGTGATGTGCTCGAATACTATTTTAAGATCGGGAAAACGAGTGACCACCCGACTCATATGCTCATCGATAAAGACTTTCTCCCGATCGAAAACGTCGATTTCCGGGCGTGTCACCTCGCCATGTATGAGTAGAGGGACTCCCAGTTCGCTCATCGTCTCAAGTACAGGATATACCTTGTCGATGCTGGTCACTCCCGAGGCGGAGTTGGTCGTCGCGCCCGCAGGATAGAGTTTGGCGGCATAGACAAGGCCGCTCGACTTCGCGGCATGAATGTCTTCCGGGGTTGTGCTGTCAGTCAGATACAGCACCATCAGGGGCTCGAAACGGCTGCCAGCAGGGCGTGCATCAAGGATGCGCTGGCGATAGGCGCTTGCTTCAGCTGCATTACGCACCGGTGGAACCAGATTGGGCATGACTATGGCTCTGCCGAAGGTGCGTGCGACATCGGCGACGGTCTGGGATAAGGCGGCACCGTCTCGCAGATGGATATGCCAATCATCGGGGCGCAACAGAGTCAATCGATCGGTCATGTAATGGTTCCAGGCAGGCAAAACTGAAGGCGCATGCTACCGGAAAAGACATGGCAGGGCACGTCGCTGTTTTCTGGTGCGGATCGCTGGAGGTCAGTTCAGCTGATTTCGAGGGCAATTGCTTATATTGGTGTTAGATGGGGGTTGAGTGGCATCTTGGTAGTTGGCTCGCTCCCCGTCATTTAATCTTCGTTGGTGGCCCTCCCTCTATAAAAATAGAGGCTTCGGCGGTAGAATCGGCCATTTTCGTAAACCCCGTGGAGCTGATGGCATGGCGGACGTGAAGAAGGTTGTCCTGGCGTATTCCGGTGGCCTGGATACTTCGGTGATTCTCAAGTGGCTGCAAGACACCTATAACTGCGAAGTGGTGACTTTCACCGCAGACTTGGGGCAGGGGGAGGAGGTCGAGCCGGCTCGGGCCAAGGCCAAAGCGCTGGGTGTAAAAGAAATCTACATTGACGATCTCCGCGAAGAGTTCGTCCGCGACTTCGTCTTCCCGATGTTTCGCGCCAACACCATCTATGAGGGCGAGTACCTGCTGGGTACATCCATCGCCCGTCCGCTGATCGCCAAGCGCCTGATCGAGATCGCCAACGAGACCGGCGCCGACGCCATCTCCCACGGTGCCACCGGCAAGGGCAACGACCAGGTGCGCTTCGAGTTGGGTGCCTACGCGTTGAAGCCTGGTGTCAAGGTGATCGCCCCTTGGCGCGAGTGGGATCTGCTGTCCCGTGAGAAGCTGATGGACTACGCCGAGAAGCACGCCATCCCGATCGAGCGCCACGGCAAGAAGAAGTCGCCGTACTCCATGGATGCTAACCTGCTGCACATCTCCTATGAGGGCGGCGTGCTGGAGGATACCTGGACCGAGCACGAGGAGGACATGTGGCGTTGGACCACCTCTCCGGAAAAGGCTCCGGATGTGCCCACTTACATCGAGCTGACCTACCGCAAGGGCGATATTGTAGCCATTGACGGCATTGAGCTGACCCCGGCTCAGGTACTGACTCAATTGAACAAGATCGGTGGCGAGAACGGCATCGGTCGCCTTGATATCGTCGAGAATCGCTACGTCGGCATGAAGTCGCGTGGCTGCTACGAGACTCCTGGCGGCACTATCATGCTCAAGGCCCACCGCGCCATCGAGTCGATTACCCTGGATCGCGAAGTGGCCCACCTGAAAGACGAGCTGATGCCGAAGTACGCCAGCCTGATCTACAACGGCTACTGGTGGAGTCCGGAGCGTCGCATGTTGCAGCAAATGATCGATGATTCTCAGGCTAACGTGAATGGTGTTGTGCGCCTGAAGCTGTACAAAGGCAACGTTGTCGTGGTCGGTCGCAAGTCTGACGACTCCTTGTTTGATGCCAATATAGCTACGTTCGAGGATGATGCAGGCGCTTACAATCAGGCCGATGCGGGAGGCTTTATCAAGCTGAATGCGCTGCGTCTGCGCATTGCTGCCAACAAGGGGCGTTCTCTGTTCTGATATCGGCAGAGCAATTGCTTGCCTTTACGTCTAATCAAGCCCCGACCGTATGCCTATGGTCGGGGCTTTTTTGTGGGGCCTCTGTTGGAGAAAGGTGTTTGTCTCTCGTTATCCAGTCATGCTGATTGGTTGGTGGTAAAAAATCGGTTGACGCCAGATTTGAGGTCCCTATAATGCGCACCACTTCCGGCGCGGTCCTCACGGAAAACCTCTTTCGAATCAAGGGGTTGGCTAAGAGGGTGGGGTCGG
>NZ_JBHRSJ010000010.1:0-111359 GCF_042643485.1 Azotobacter bryophylli
GACCCCACCCTCTTAGCCAACCCCTTGATTCGAAAGAGGTTTTCCGTGAGGACCGCGCCGGAAGTGGTGCGCATTATAGGGACCTCAAATCTGGCGTCAACCATAATTTATTGCATTTTCAGAACGACCCTAGCAAAGGACTTCTTCCCCGCCTGGCAGACATGGCTCGAACCACACCTGAAGATAAAGCCGCGATCCACAATCACACCATCTACCCGCACCCCACCAGAAGCGAGCAGATCTCGCGCCATTGCCGCATTTTTGACCAGCCCTGTCCGATTGAGCACCGCCGCAATGGGCATATCCTCCACCCCGACCAATACGATCTCCGGAAGATCTTCTGGCAACTCACCATCTTTCATACGATTGCCTGCCGAGCGATGAGCACTGGCAGCAGCTTCCTGGCCATGGAAACGAGCGACAATCTCTTCCGCCAGCTTAATTTTGATATCCCTCGGATTCGCCCCCTGCTCGACCTCAAGCCTAAAAGCCTCTACTTCCGACATCGGGCGAAAACTCAGAAGCTCAAAATAGCGCCACATCAGAGAATCAGGCATGGACACAAGCTTGCTATACATGACCCCCGGCGACTCTTGGATGCCCACATAGTTACCTAGCGACTTGGACATCTTCTTGATGCCGTCCAGCCCCTCCAACAAAGGCATGGTAACGACACATTGAGACTCCTGCCCGTACGCCCGCTGCAACTCGCGCCCCATGAGAAGATTGAACTTCTGATCAGTACCCCCCAATTCCACATCAGCGCGCAGAGCCACAGAGTCATACCCCTGCATGAGCGGGTATAAAAACTCATGAATGGATATTGATTGATTGGAGGTATAACGCTTATGGAAATCCTCTCGTTCCAGCATTCTCGCCACAGTGTATTGCGAGGTAAGGCGGAGAAAATCGGCCGGAGAGAGCTGATCAATCCAAGCGGAATTGAAAACCACCTCTGTCTTGGAGGGGTCGAGAATCTTGAACACCTGGGCTTTGTAGGTCTCGGCATTCTGCAAAACCTGCTCTCGCGTCAACGGGGGACGCGTGGCGCTCTTGCCACTGGGATCGCCGATCATCCCGGTAAAGTCACCAATCAAAAAGATGATCTGATGCCCCAAGTCCTGAAACTGGCGCAGCTTATTGATGAGCACTGTATGCCCAAGATGGAGATCCGGCGCAGTAGGATCAAAGCCGGCTTTCACCCTTAGCGGCTGGCCACGCTTGAGCTTTTCGACCAGCTCCGACTCAACCAAAATCTCTTCTGCGCCACGCTTGATCAGCGCCAGCTGCTCTTCAACCGATTTCATGGACGACCCACTAATTCCACATCGAAAAGGTTGCAACGATACAAGATTCCACGAGCGAGACAAAAGATCTCAACTCAAGCCGCCAGGTCCTCCTCAACCTCACAAGAGGCGATGCCACGTCGCAACCACCTGACAGATAGATCATCACGGCGTCCCTTAGAAGCTTGTCAGGCAGTGTGTTTGATTATACTTTAGGCAGTTAATGTAGCCTAAATGCACCCTCTGCCATGACTCAGAAAATTTCCAAAGCTCCGTTGTACCCGAAAGGCCATATCCTGGCCGCTAGTGGTATAGCTGCGCTGCTCAGCCTGGCCCTGCTGGTGTTCCCCTCACGCGAAGTCGAAGCCCAAAAGCCCTTCGCCAGTCTAGAACCAGAGACCGTCTCAACGCCTTTGCCATCGAGCGAGCCGCAACTGACGTTCGTTGAAGAATCCCCATCCCCCTTCGTCAACATCCAAAGCACTCCGACCACCCAAGATACAAATGCTCAAGCTGAGCAGATCAATGACCGTGCAGAGGTGGCCGACAGCCAGAGCAAAGAGCCTCGAATGAAGCTCATCACTGCCGATAGCGGAGACACTCTCTCAAGCATCTTTGCCAAGGCAGGCCTACCGACCTCTGTTCTGCATGATGTTCTAAGCAGTAGCAAGGAAGCCAAGCAACTCAGCCGGGTCCAAAACGGACAGCAATTCGAGTTCAAGCTATCTCCAGAGGGGGATCTACAATCCCTGCGCTGCAAGTTGGGTGCCTTGCAGAGCATTGAGGTGAGTAAAACCGACAAGGGCTTCACCAGCAAACATGAGCAGGCCAAGCCCGAAACTCGCTCGGCCTATGCGCGCGGCGTGATCGACAGCTCTCTTTTCCTGGCAGCCAAGCGGGCCGGGCTTTCACACGGAATGACTGTGGCTCTTTCGGATATTTTTGCTTACGACATCGACTTCGCTCAGGACCTTCGGGATGGTGATGAGTTCGAAGTGATCTATGAAGAGAAAGTGCTGGATGGCAAGCCGATCGGCACCGGGAACATCCTGGCCGCGCGGTTCACCAATCGCGGAAAAACGTTTACAGCCGTTCGTTACACCAGCAAGCAGGGGACAGTCAGTTATTTCACAGCGGATGGCAGGAGCATGCGCAAGGCCTTCATCCGCACACCAGTCGATTTCGCAAGGATCAGCTCACGCTTCACCAATGGTCGGCTGCATCCCATCCTGAACAAGATTCGAGCGCATAAAGGCGTGGATTATGCTGCCCCCCGGGGAACCCCAATCAAAGCAGCTGGAGATGGTCGCGTTGAACTCGCCGGCCGCAAGGGGGGGTACGGTAATACCGTCATAATCCAGCACGGCAATCGGTACCAGACTCTCTATGCTCACATGCAAGGATTCGCCAAGGGTATTCGCACTGGCAGCAACGTGCGGCAGGGCCAAGTCATCGGCTACATCGGTACGACTGGGTTATCTACGGGCCCCCACCTGCACTATGAGTTCCAGATCAATGGGACTCATGTGGATCCGCTATCTCAAAAGCTGCCTATGACTGACGCGCTCGCAGGTGCAGAGAAGCAACGTTTTCTACAGGCAAGCCGGCCTTTAATGGCAAAGATGGATCAAGAAAAGGCCACGATGTTGGCCATGAACAAGCCCTGATCATGGGGCTCTATATCGGCGTGATGTCTGGAACCAGTCTGGATGGCCTAGACATTGCGCTCATCAAACAAGACTCCCGCTCCACGCTTGTTGCTAGCCACTACCTCCCCATGCCCGCCGGATTACGAGCGGAACTGCTTGCCTTGTGCTCATCAGGCCCCGATGAGCTGGCCAGAGCGGCCATCGCCGAACAGCAGTGGGTAGAGATCGCCGCCCAGGGCATATTGTCCATTCTCCACCAAGAGAGTCTGCAACCTTCGGAGATTCGCGCCATAGGCAGCCATGGCCAAACAGTGCGCCATGAGCCTAGTCGGGGATTTAGCGTTCAAATCGGCAACCCGGCTTTGCTCGCCGAAAGGACAGGAATTACTGTAGTGAGCGATTTCCGGCGCCGTGACCTGGCAGCCGGCGGGCAAGGCGCTCCTCTCGTGCCTACCTTTCACCAAGCTCTCTTCGACGATGGAAGGACTCATCGGGCGATCCTCAATATCGGCGGCTTCAGCAATCTCACGCTGATTCAACCTGATCAGCCTGTGCGTGGATTCGATTGCGGCCCGGGCAATGTTCTGATGGATGCCTGGATCCAGTGTAAGCAAGGGCTTGATTTCGACCGAGAGGGTCAGTGGGCCTTGAAAGGCAGGATTGCTCCAGCCCTTCTGGACAGTTTGCTCAACACTCCCTTCTTTAAAACCAACGGCCCGAAAAGCACCGGAAGGGAACTGTTCAACCTGAACTGGTTAGCACAGCATCTGGCTTGCCTGCCGGAAATGCCCGCAGAAGATGTTCAAGCCACGCTGCTGGAGCTGACAGCCCGCAGCATCATAGAGTCTCTGCGGGCTGCTCAGGAGAAAACGGACGAACTACTCGTCTGCGGCGGCGGAGCACATAACAGGGCCCTGATGAACCGTCTGGCCGAGCTACTCCCCAGTGACAGAGTAGCCACTACCGCCGCCTATGGGCTGCCGCCGGACTGGATAGAAGCCATGGCGTTCGCTTGGCTGGCCCATTGCTGTCTGGAAGGGATTCCAGCCAATTGCCCCAGCGTTACCGGGGCGAAAGGGCTACGCATCTTAGGCGCCATCTACCCCGCCTAACCCTTCCCCATAGGGATGCAAAACTAAAAAGCCGCCCCATGGGCGGCTTTTTGGCAAAAATACAACGACTATCAATCTAGATGGAGAAGGACTGTCCGCAACCACAGGTAGTGGCAGCATTAGGATTCTTGATCACGAAACGCGAACCCTCCAGCCCTTCCTGATAATCCACCTCAGCGCCCGCGAGGTACTGGAAACTCATCGGGTCGACGACCAAGCTGACACCTTCGCGCTCAACGACCGTATCGTCGTCGGCGACATCCTCGTCGAAGGTGAAGCCATACTGAAAACCAGAACAGCCCCCGCCCGTAACGAAAACGCGCAGCTTGAGGCGCGGATTGCCCTCCTCATCAATCAGGGTCTTCACCTTGCTAGCTGCACCCTGCGTGAAGTGCAAGGGTGTCGGGGTGAAGGTTTCGACGCTCATGCTGTTGATCTCCCCGGCGCCAAACGCCGTCTATCAGGACCATCATTATCCGCTTACCCTACAAAAGAGGTCAACTATTAAGCGGTATCCTAGAATGCTCCAGCTCAAGACAAGCCGGCAGAACATACAGGGAAAAGCACCGAGGCAGACGTCCCGATCGAAGCATGTTGCGACCGGCATCCACTGCTCCCTAGTTATATCCCGCCATCCAATATCATGCGGATAGTGCCAAGTCACCCTGTACGTTCGTACTCACCTACCGGCGAAACCGTAGCAATCTTTCTCTGGCTTTCTGACTAACGCCCAAAGACGCTCAAACCATAGCGCTTAGCAGGCCCGCCTCATCGATAAGCCTTCGCTCTTCGAAAGGGGCTTCGTCCGCGCAAAGTCCAGAGATAGAGATAGCCCGCGGCTCTTACGAATTCCCGCAACAACCGATATCCGCTACCAAGCAGCCATCAAGGCAGCATGGCCGGGTGGGACAATCCCAGCCGCTCGTCAAGGCCGAAGAGGATGTTCATGCACTGTACCGCCTGCCCCGATGCTCCCTTGACCAGGTTATCGATCACCGACAGCACCACGACAAGATCACCGCCTTGAGGGCGATGCACAGCAATGCGGCAGACGTTGGCGCCTCTTACGCTGCGCGTTTCCGGATGACTGCCAGCTGGCATGATGTCGACGAAGGGCTCGCTGGCATAGCGTTTCTCGTACAGGGCCTGGAGATCTACGGAGCGATCGGCCACGGTCGCATACAAGGTAGCGTGGATGCCACGGATCATAGGCGCCAGGTGAGGAACGAAGGTCAACCCCACCTCCCCACCGCTGGCGCGGCGCAGCCCTTGGGCGATCTCCGGAAGATGCCGGTGCCCCTTCACCGAATAGGCCATCATGCTCTCGCCTGCCTCGCATAGCAGCGAGCTCACTTTGGCGCCACGCCCGGCACCGCTGACCCCGGACTTGCAGTCGGCGATCAGACGAGACGTGTCGGCTAATCCGGCCTCCAGAAGCGGCAGGAAGCCCAGCTGGGTTGCCGTCGGATAGCAACCGGCCACGGCGATCAGACGTGCCGCCTTGATCTTCTCGCGATTGACCTCGGCCAGGCCATAGACCGCTTCGGGCAATAACTCAGGAGCCCCGTGCGGCTGACCGTACCACTTGGCCCATTCCTCGGCATCCTGCAAACGGAAATCGGCGGACAAGTCGATGACCTTAGTACCGGCATCCAGCAACTCGCCGGCCAGGGCATGGGCAACCCCATGGGGCGTGGCGAAGAAGACCACGTCGCAGGCGCCCAGCGTCGCGGTGTCCGGCACGCTGAAGGCGAGCTGGTCGTAGTGGCCACGCAGGTTGGGATACATGTCCGCAACCTTCACGCCGGCCTCGGAGCGGGAGGTGATCACCACCACTTCAGCCTGCGGGTGCTGCGCCAATAGACGCAGCAGCTCGACCCCGGTGTAACCCGTGCCGCCGACAATACCGACCTTGACCATAAATCGCCCCTTGCGAGAAACCATTGAAAGCCGGCGATGATAAAGCCATGGCCGGTACCGGCCAACTACCGAGATGACGTCACGCCCCCGCAAGCACTACCATGCGTCATTTTCTGGAACCAGGATGCATCCATGCTTTTTCTCTGGCTGAAAGCCCTGCACATCATCGCCGTCGTCTGCTGGTTCGCCGGGCTCTTCTACCTCCCCCGCCTGTTCGTCTACCACGCCATGAGCGATGACCAGGCCAGCCGCGAGCGCTTCTGCACCATGGAGCGCAAGCTCTATCGCGGGATCATGAATCCTTCGATGATCGCCACGCTGCTGCTCGGCGCCGGCCTGATCACCACCAATCCCGGCTACTACTTCAGCCAGGGCTGGATGCACGCCAAGCTCACGCTTGTGGTTCTCCTGATCGGCTATCACCATGTCTGCGGCGCCCAGCTCAAACGCTTCGCCCGCGGCGAGACGCCTCGCAGCCACGTGTTCTATCGCTGGTTCAACGAAATCCCTGTACTCTTCCTGCTGGGCATCGTGGTTCTGGTAGTCGTAAGGCCCTTCTGAACCGAGCCGAAAGCAGGTCATTTGATCGTGATCGCGTGCCTGGAATCATTTGCGCGATATCCAATGGCCATTAAGCTTCCTCTTGCCTTCAGCTCAAGATGCCAAGGAAGCCCGCATGACCGAAGCCCGCTATCAGATCCTGTTCGCTGGTGAACCCCTGCCCGGAGTGACGCAGGAGACCCTCAAGGACAACCTTTGCCGGCTGTTCAAGAGCGATCAAGGCAACATAGAGCGCCTCTTCGCCGGCAAGGCTCTGCCACTCAAGCGAAGCCTTGAGGATAGCGAGGCCGAACGCTATCTCCGAGCCCTGCAGCGCGCCGGCGCCAAAGCCTACAAGGTCGAGGATCGCCCGCCGGCTCAAGCACCCCTTCCGACCGCAACGCCAGTACCTATCGAGTCCATGGTCTGCCCGAAGTGCGGGGTGAAACAGGGGAAGGCCGAGATCTGCAATAGCTGTGGTATCGCCATCGAGAAGTTCATCGCCCGCCAGGCCGCCGCCAGCGACCTGGCCCCACTTGGAGCCCCGACGGACACTGTCGGCTCGCCCTATGCCCCGCCTCAGTCCAGGCTCGGCGCGCCCGAGCCCGAAGTTGGCCCGCTCAAGGTATTCACATCGAAGGGGCGGATCGGTCGCCTTCGCTATCTCGCCTGGCAGCTGGTGATCGTGCTGCTCTCCGTGCCGCTATTCTTTTTGGCAGCCGTGATCGCCGCATCGTCTCCCCTACTCGGCCTGTCACTGATAGCAGCAACCGGCATTGCCCTGACGGTCACCAGCGTACAGATCAGCATCCAGCGTCTGCATGACATGAACCGGTCCGGCTGGCTGTTCCTGCTCTCTCTGGTCCCGGCCATCGGCAGCCTGATTCCCCTTCTGCTGACGTTAGCTCCCGGCAATCGAGACGCGAACCGTTATGGCCCTCCCCCACCTCCGAACAGCCTGGCGGTAAAACTGCTCGCCCCCCTGTGGCCGGTCCTGTTCCTCGTCGGACTGCAGGCGGATTTTTACAAAGCGCTGCTGAAGCCGTTTTAAGCCGCAATTCGACTTGAGAGTTGCGGGGCAAACACGCAAGATCCGCGTCTTTTCGCAACCCGTCACACCTGTCATGGTCCAACGCCCGGCAAGGTCCCGGAGAACCCCATTGCCCAAATTCGCTCTAATCACTGGCGCTTCCAGCGGTATAGGACTGGCTCTGGCCGAAGCCCTCGCCAGGCGTGGTCGCAACCTGCTTCTGGTGGCCCGCCAGCGCCCCGCCCTGGAAAGCATCGCCCATGAGCTGAGCCAGCGCTTTGCCGTGCAGACGCTGTTCCGCGTCTGCGATCTGAGCCAACCCTTGCAGCTCACCGGGCTGCTACACGAACTGGAGCAAGGAAGGCTGCATATCGACCTGTTGATCAACAACGCCGCCTTCGCCAGCTTCGGCCCCTACCTGGAGCAGGACTGGCGCCAGGAACAGGCGCTGATCGAGGTCGGCGTCCTCGCCAGCGCCCGGCTCTGCCACTCCCTGGGACAGCACATGCAGCAACGCGGCGGCGGCCAGATCCTCAATGTCTCCTCGCTGGCGGCCTTCCAGCCCGGCCCCTGGATGAGCAATTACTTCGCCAGCAAGGCCTATCTGCTGCACTTCTCAGAAGCCCTGCGCGAGGAGCTGGCACCCCATGGAGTGAGGGTTTCCGTGCTTTGCCCCGGGCCGACCAATACCGGCTTCTTCCGCAAGGCGGGAATGGACGTGCGCCAGATGGCCGACAGCAAGTTCATGCTCAGCGCCGAAGCGGTCGCCCAGTACACCCTGAAGGCGCTAGACAAGAACCGGGCGATCATCATTCCGGGATGGCGCAATCGGCTGGTCAGCCGGCTGCCCGGCTTCGCGCCGCGCTGGCTGACCCGCAAGGTGGCGGCGAGAGTCAACCGGATGATGGCGGGCAACTGATAGACTGGCCGCTCCACTTCGGCACCGATACACTCGTGCCGTCCATTACAGGCAAGGAGACCGTCTGTGGATTGTCTATTTTGCAAGATCGTCGCCGGGGAAATCCCCGCGCGTAAATTCTACGAGGATGAGCAGGTCGTCGCCTTCCACGACATCAACCCCCAGGCGCCGGTGCATTTCCTGGTCATTCCCAAGAAGCATATCTCCACGCTCAACCACCTGAGCGAAGAGGACAAGCCTCTGGCCGGACACGTTCTTTACACCGCCCAGCAGTTGGCCCTGGAGCAGGGCTGCGAAGCCGGCTTCCGTGTAGTGATGAACTGCAACGACCAAGGCGGGCAGACCGTGCATCACATCCACATGCACGTGCTCGGTCAGCGCCAGATGCACTGGCCTCCGGGCTGATCCGAAAGCCCATACGCCGTCGCCTCCCCGTCGGCCAGCGATGGCGGCCGGGGGCACAGCGCCAGCGACGCCTGCCCCAGCTCAAGAGCGGTGCGACCCGTTTGGGTTACACTGCCCGCATGATCATCCCGGAGGTCCCATGGCCAGCGAACGCCATTACTCAACTGCCGATCGTCTGCTGCTGCAAGCCGATGCCGCGTTGCGCACCCTGCTGCCCTTCAGCGGCAAGCCGTACCGCCCCTCGCCCGCGGTCACCGAGCCCGACTCCGAACTCGGCACCAATGAAGCCCGCCATGTCGCCGGTCTCATGCGGGTCAATCACACCGGCGAGGTCTGTGCCCAGGCGCTCTATCAAGGGCAGGCGCTGACCGCCAAGTTGCCGCACGTCCGTGATGCCATGGAGCAGGCAGCCAACGAGGAGGTCGATCACCTGGCCTGGTGCGAGCAGCGAATCCGCGAGCTCGGTAGCCATACCAGTGTGCTCAACCCGCTGTTCTATGGGCTCTCCTTCGGCCTGGGCGCGGCAGCCGGGATGATCAGCGACCGGGTCAGCCTGGGCTTCGTCGCAGCAACGGAGGATCAGGTCTGCAAGCACCTGGACGAGCACTTGAGCAAGCTGCCTGCGACGGACCGGAAGTCCCGCGCCATCCTCGAGCAGATGCGCACCGACGAGCAGCAGCACTCCACCACCGCCATCGAAGCCGGCGGAATCCGCTTCCCGGCACCGGTGAAGTTCGGCATGAGCCTGCTGTCGAAGGTGATGACCAAGACCACCTACCGGATCTGAATCCTTCCCGGAGGCTCGGGGCAAAAACGACAAAGGGCGCCGAGGCGCCCTTTGTCGTGCATGAGGCAGCCGAACTCAGTGCGGCATGTTCCGCGCGTAGAAGATCTCCAGCATCTCGTGGCGCAGACGCTCCTCCACCTGCTTGCGCTGCTCGGCGGACAGGTTGCGGGTGGCGTCGCCGAACAGGTAGTTATCTAGGTCGAAGTCCTTGAGCAGCATCTTGGTGTGGAACAGGTTTTCCTGATACACGTTCACGTCGGTCATCTGGTAGGCCGAACGGGTATCGGCAGACAGGTACTTCTGGATCGAGTTGATCTCGTGATCGATGAAGTGCTTGCGCCCCTCCACGTCGCGGGTGAAACCACGCACCCGGTAATCGACGGTGACGATGTCCGAATCGAACTGGTGGATCAGGTAGTTAAGCGCCTTCAGAGGGGAAATCACGCCACAGGTGGACACATCGATATCCACCCGGAAAGTGGCGATGCCGTCGACCGGATGGATTTCCGGGTAGGTGTGCACGGTGATGTGGCTCTTGTCCAGGTGCGCCAGGATGGTCTCCGGCCCCGGCGACTCCTCGATCTGGCTCTCGGTCGGCTCGACCGGCTGCTCGGAGATGAGGATGGTCACGCTGGCGCCCTGCGGATCGTAGTCCTGCCGGGCAATGTTCAGCACGTTGGCGCCAATGATATCGACAACATCGGTGAGAATCTGGGTCAGGCGCTCGGCATCGTACTCTTCGTCGATGTACTGGACGTAGGCCTGCTGGTCTTCCGGCGTTTTCGCGTAGCAGATGTCGTAGATGTTGAAGCTCAAGGTCTTGGTCAGATTGTTGAACCCATGGAGCTTGAGTTTGCTTTTCACCGTTTCAAAACTCTCTGTCGATGCGGCCCCGCCGCGTGATTGGGCATGCCCGTCGGATGCCGGGATGGCATCCGCGTAGGACGAGTGACACCTCTTCGCTTTGGCGATTGTGGTTGTGCCGTTCGGGGATGCGACGCCCCGGAAAATGGGGGCGAATTATGCAGAGCTATGGGCCGGGATGCCAGCATTTGCGCTGTTTTCGCCGAGATTCCCGAGGAGCGTCCTCAGCCCAGTTCGACAATTTCGTAATCGTGGCTGATCTCGACACCCGCGCGGCCGAGCATGATGGAAGCGGAGCAATATTTCTCGGCGGACAATTCCACCGCACGTTTGACTTGCGCCTCCTTCAGTCCGCGCCCCTTGACCACGAAATGCAGGTGGATCTTGGTGAACACCTTGGGCTCCTCGCCGGCACGCTCGGCCTCGAGGAAGGCCTCACAACTCTCTACCGGCTGGCGCGACTTCTTCAAGATGCTGACCACGTCGAAGCTGGAACAACCGCCCAGACCGATCAGCATCATCTCCATCGGCCGGATGCCGAGATTGCGCCCGCCATTCTCGGGCGGTCCGTCCATGACCACGGCATGGCCGCTGCCGGACTCGCCGATAAACAGGGCCTCTCCGGCCCACTGGATACGTGCTTTCATCACCAGACTCCCCGCTAAAAATGCCGCGGATTCTATCACAGCGCACCCAGCAGGGCCGCGGACTCGGGGGCTTGGGAAAAGATGCCGGGCAGATGTTCGTTCCGTCACAAATCGGACTCAAGATGGCACGGGCGTCTGTTAAGCTGCCGCCCGATTACTGGCACACTTGGGCCCATTACAAGAAACGCGTTCAATCTTGAACAAGGGACCAAATTCATCCATTCAGGGGACACCGGCGTGGTTGCTATCACCCTAACACCCAAGCACAACAACCTCGACAAATTGATGGCCCACTGCCATCGCCGTCGCTACACTGCGAAGAGCACCATCATCTATGCAGGCGATCGGTGCGAAAGCCTGTTCTTCATCATCAAGGGCTCGGTCACCATCCTGATCGAGGATGACGATGGCCGCGAGATGATCATCGCCTACCTGAATGCCGGGGACTTCTTCGGCGAAATGGGACTCTTCGACAAGGAAGGCAGCGAAAAGGAGCGCAGCGCCTGGGTCCGGGCCAAGACCGAATGCGAAGTAGCGGAGATCAGCTACGCGAAATTCCGCGAACTGGCCCAGCAGGACCCGGAGATCCTCTACTCCCTCGGCCGGCAGATGGCCGACCGCCTGCGCAACACCACCCGCAAGGTCGGCGACCTGGCTTTCCTCGACGTCACCGGCCGCGTGGCACGCACCCTGCTGGACCTGTGCAAGCAACCCGACGCCATGACCCATCCCGACGGCATGCAGATCAAGATCACCCGCCAGGAAATCGGCCGCATCGTCGGCTGCTCGCGGGAAATGGTCGGCCGCGTATTGAAGAGCCTGGAAGAACAGGGGCTGGTCCACGTCAAGGGCAAGACCATGGTGGTCTTCGGCACCCGCTAGCCATTGCCGCACGACGCGCTGCGTGCCTTGCGCACCCAAGCCGCGCCGAGCGCCCGAACCGCTGCCGGGAGACGACTCAGCCTCGTGGTCGTCCCGGCCGGCAGTTCCCTCCCCAAAATAGCCCCCGCAGTCGCCCCTTACGAACTCAGCCGGGAAAGAACAGCCGGCGCAGCTCGGCGCCCGGATTCTCCGCCCGCATGAATGCTTCGCCGACCAGGAAAGCGTAGACGCCGCTGATTTCCATCAGCTCCACGTCGGCACGGGTGAGGATGCCGCTCTCGGTGACAACCAGGCGATCCCTGGGAACCCTGGGCAGCAGATCGAGGGTGGTTTCCAGGCTCACATCGAAGGTGTGCAGATTGCGATTGTTGATGCCGAGCAGCGGCGTCTCCAGCTGCAGGGCGCGCTCCAGCTCGGCGCCGTCGTGCACCTCGACCAGCACGTCCAGCCCCATGTCCTTGGCCGTCGCGGCCAGCTCGCGCATCTGTCCGTCCTCCAGACAGGCGGCGATCAGTAGCACACAGTCGGCGCCGAGCGCGCGCGCCTCGACCACCTGGTAGGGGTCGATGAGGAAATCCTTGCGGATCACCGGCAGTTGGCAGGCTGCGCGGGCCTCTTGCAGATAGGCGTCGCCGCCCTGGAAGAAGTCCACGTCGGTCAGCACCGACAGGCAGGTCGCCCCGCCCTCCTCATAGCTCCTGGCGATCTCGGCGGGAACGAAGTGCTCGCGCAGCACGCCCTTGCTCGGCGAGGCTTTCTTGACCTCGGCGATTACCGCCGCCTGCTTGCGCGCAGCCTGCACCTGCAGGGCACGGGCGAAGCCGCGCGGGGCGTCGGCGGCACGCGCCAGGGCCTCGACCTCGGCGAGGGGCGCGCGGGCACGGCGCTCGGCGACTTCCTCGACCTTGCGGGCGACGATCTTTTCCAGAACGGTGGGCAGGCTCACGCTTGATTCTCCTGACGAAACACGGCGGTGATGGATACCAGCTCTTCCAGCTTGTCGCGGGCCAACCCGCTGAAGAGCGCATCATGGGCCAGGGCCACGCCCTCTTTCAGGCTGCGCGCCCGGTCGGCGGCGTAGAGCGCGGCGCCGGCATTGAGGATGATCATGTCGGCGGCCTTCTGCCCGGCCTCGGTCTTGCGCTTGCCGAGGGCATCGCGGATCAGCGCCAGCGACTCCTGCGGCCCCTCTACGTTGAGGCCGATCAGGCTCTGGCTCTTGATGCCGAAATCCTCCGGCTGGATCAGGTATTCGCTGATCTCGCCGTTCCTCAGTTCGGCGACATGGGTCGGCGCGGCCAGGCTGATCTCGTCCAGGCCGTCCTGGGCATGCACCACCAGCACATGCACGCCGCCCAGACGCTGCAGGACCTCGGCCAGCGGGCGGCACAACGCCTTGCTGAACACGCCGAGCACCTGGCGCCTGACCCCGGCCGGGTTGGACATCGGGCCGAGCATGTTGAACAGGGTGCGCAGCCCCAGCTCGCGGCGGGCGTTGCTGGCATGGCGCATGGCTCCGTGGTGGGCCGGAGCGAACATGAAGCCGACCCCCACCACCTCGACGCAGCGCGCGACCTGGGCCGGCGCCAGGTCGAGATAGACCCCCGCCGCCTCCAGCAGGTCGGCGCTGCCGCTCTTGCCGGAGACCGCGCGGTTGCCGTGCTTGGCCACCTTGCCGCCGGCCGCCGCGACGACGAAGGCCGCGGCGCTGGAGACGTTGAAGATGTTCATGCCGTCGCCGCCGGTGCCGCAGGTGTCGACCAACCCTTCGGCGTCGATGAGCACCGGCTCGGCCAGTTCGCGCATGACCTGCACGGCACCGACGATCTCGTCGATGCTCTCGCTCTTCATGCGCATGCCCATGAGGAAGGCGCCGATCTGCGCATCGCTGCACTGACCGGTCATGATCCGGCGCATCACGCCCTGCATCTCCTCGGTGGTCAGGTCGAGGTGGTTGACCACCCGGTCGAGGGCTTCCTTGATTTCCATCAGCGCACGCCTCCGCTCTGCTTGAGGAAGTTGGCGAACAGCTCGTGCCCCTGCTCGGTCAGGATCGACTCCGGATGGAACTGCACGCCCTCGATGTTCAGGGTCTTGTGCCGCAGCCCCATGATCTCGTCCACCGCACCGTCCTCGAGCTGGGTCCAGGCGGTGATTTCCAGGCAATCCGGGAGGGTTTCGCGCTTGACCACCAGGGAGTGGTAGCGGGTCACGGTCAGCGGGTTGTTAAGCCCGGCGAACACGCCCAGGTCGCGGTGGAAGACCGGGCTGGTCTTGCCGTGCATGGCCACCCGCGCGCGCACCACGTCGCCGCCGAAGGCCTGACCGATACTCTGGTGGCCGAGGCAGACGCCGAGGATCGGCAGCTTGCCGGCGAAATGCTTGATGGCCTCCAGCGACACCCCGGCCTCGCTGGGGGTGCAGGGGCCGGGCGAGATCACCAGGCGCTCGGGCCGCAGAGCCTCGATCTCAGCGATGCTCAGCTCGTCGTTGCGGATCACCTTGACGTCCGCACCCAGCTCGCCCAGGTAGTGCACCACGTTGTAGGTAAAGGAATCGTAGTTGTCGATCATCAGCAGCATCAGGCGTAACCCCTTCTATTTGACTGCCCTGGATATAAAGGGCGTGACTCGTACCGCTTATTCGCCCGCTCGGTCCTTCGCCGATCGGCGATCGGAGAACAGCGGCATGCAGTCCGGCAAACCGGTTGAGAGGAGGATCAGCTACGCCAACGCCAGCGGGCGTGTGCCTTGATGACGCGCATGAGGAGGGTGGAGGAAATCACGGATAGTCTCGCTTTGCTCTCGGGGCACAGTAGCCCAGCCCAGGCTTGCCGCGCAATATTACTACGCCGAGGCCGCCGCGCGGCGGGCGGGAACCGTCAGGCGCGCCCGACCGCCCGTTCGGTGATCACGCCTTCCAGCCCCAGCACCTCGCCGCTTTCCGAAAAGATGCCGCAACCGCGCTCGAGCACCGGCTTGAGGCTGCCGTCGGCGCAGAGCAGGCGATAGTCGAAGGCGAACGGCCGGCGCTCGTCCAGCCCGGCCTGCACCTCGCACCAGACGTGCTCGCAGTCTTCCGGGTGGATCAGGCTGTGGAAGCTCAGGCGCTGGCTGTCGATCAGATCCTCCGCGCGATAGCCGGTCAGCTCCAGGCAGCCGGCGCTGACGTACTCCATGTTCCACAGGCGGTTGTTGCGGCAGCGATAGACCATCGCCGGCAGGGCGTCGAGCAGGTTGCTCAGGCTGCGGTGGCTGGCCTGCAGGGTCTGGCGGTGCTGCATCTGCTCGCTGATATCGCCCAGGCTGGCGACGAAACCCTCGCCATGCCGGCGCAGGCGCACCTCGACCCAGCGCAGCGCACCGCCGCGACCCAGATAGCGGAAGATCTCCACGCACGGCTGCACCTCGGCGACGCCGCGCAGGTCCTGCAGGCACTGCTGCCAGCGCGGCCGATCCTCGGGGTGCAGGTATTCCTCGTGCGGCCGCTGCAGGCACTGCCGCGTGCGGTAGCCGGTCAGCGTTTCCCAACCGGCGCTCAGCCGGCTCATGCGGCCCTCACCGTCCAGGCGCACCAGCGCCAGCGGCAGCTGATCGAGGCTGTCGCCCCAGCACTCCTCCCCCGACTCGCTGCAGGCCAGCCCGCAGAGCCGTCCGAGTCCCCGGAACCACTGGCGCAACGGCGTCAAGACAGCGACTCCGCGGCACCCGCCCGGCGCTCGACGAAACCGCCGCGATGGGCCCAGGCGGCCAGCTCCAGGCGCGAATGCAGATTGAGCTTGCACAGCAGGTGGCGGACATGCACTTTCACGGTGCCATCGCTGATGCCCAGCTCGCGGGCGATCAGCTTGTTGCTCAGGCCCGCGGCGATCAGCGCCAGGGTCTGCCGCTCGCGCTCGGTCAGTTCGCCCTCGCCGTCGCATTCCGGACGCCGCGGCGGCGGTGGAGTGTCGATGGAGAGCAGGCCGGTGAGACTCGGATCGAGGGTCACCCGCCCCTTGCGGCAGCCGAGCAGATAGCCGACCAGCTGCTCCGGTTCGCTGTCCTTCAGCACGTAGCCGTCGGCCCCCGCGCGCAGGGCGGCCAGCAGATCGTCCTGGCGGTCGGAGGCGGTGAGCACCACCACCAGGCTGTCCGGCACCAGCGGCTTGAGCCGCGCCAGGGTTTCCAGGCCGCTCAGCCCGGGCATGTGCAGATCCAGCAGGATCAGATCCGGCGCCAGCTGCCGGGCCAGCTCGATGCCTTCCTGGCCGCTGCTGGCCTGGCCGATCACGGTCAGGCCGTCCTCGGCGTTGAGCAGCTCGGCCAGGCCGCGCCGCAGCAGCTTGTGGTCGTCGATCAACAGCAGGCGGGTCTCGTTCATGCTCCCCTCCATTGCAGGCGGATGCGCGTGCCCTGCGGCACGGCGGCGCCGATCTCTAGTCGTGCGCCGATGGTGGCGGCGCGTTCGCGCATGATGCGCAGGCCGTAATGGCTGTCCTCCGGCAGTTGTGCCGGCAGGCCGACGCCGTCGTCCTCCACCAGCACCTCGACGCCCTCGCCCTCCGGCTCGTGCAGGAGCACGCGCACCTGCCGCGCCTGGGAATGGCGTACCGCGTTGGCCAGCGCCTCGCGCACCACCTGAAGGATCTGCAGCTCGGCTTCGGGGTCGAGGCCGCCGTCGGAGAGGCGGTTGTCCAGCTCGAACACGCAACCGCTGCGCCGGGCGAATTCCTCCACCGAGGCCTCCAGCGCCTGGCGCAGGGAGCGGCCGTCCATGGTCAGACGCGCCGTGGCGATCAGCTCGCGCACCTGGCGATGCAACAGCTGCAGGGTGGCGCGCAGGTCGTCGAGCATCGCCGCGGCCTCGCCGGACTGCGCCGGGTCGTCGAGCACCCGTTGCAGGCGACAGGCGCGGATCTGCAGATAGCCGAGCTGCTGGGCCACGGTGTCGTGCAGCTCGCGGGACAGCATGCCGCGCTCGGCGGCCAGATCGCGGCGCTGCTGCTGGCGGCTCTCGGCCAGGGCCATGAAGGTCTCGCCGAGCACCCGGCCCACCTCGCGCACGGTATCGCGCTGGGTCGCCCGCGGCGGCCGGTGGAAATCCAGCAGCAGCGCGCCGGGCTCGCCGTTGCCGCCGCTGACTCCGCAGATCAGGCGCTTGCGTCCGGCGGCCAGGCAGCTGGCGCAGTTCATCAGGCAACCGGCGGCGGGCAATCGCTCGGGGCCGCCGCGCCGCGGGCACTCGGGAGTATCCGGGCACTCGCCGGGCATGCCCAACTGGCGGTAAGCCCCCGGCTCGCCCCGGGACAGCAACAGCCAGGCCCGCTCGGCCGGCAGCTGACACTCAAGCGCGGTGAGCAGCTCCAGCAGGGGCGCCTCGCTGTCCGGCTGGCGCAACAGGCGCAACGGCAGCTCCATGAGCAGACGCTGACGGACGTCCCGTGCCAGTAAGCGACGCCAGGGCCACTGCCAGCCAGTGCTCGGATCGCTCAGCTGCACGCGATTGCCCCTCCGAAAAATGAGTCTTTGGCAAGCACGAGCAAGTTCCATGCCCTTGCCCCGGGCAGGCCCGGCGGGCTCTGGCGAGCGGAAAATAAACTTACTTTCCTGGCGATAAAATCCGCACGGATGCACACTATCGGACCGGCATGCACCAGCACGATGCCACCCTCCCCGCCGCGAATGCCTTTTCCCAGTGCCCGAGCCGCCCCAAATGCGGCTACCCCGAACGGGGTATCTCCTCGAGGAGAGTTTCCGCGGCGCGCGGCTGTAATACCGTCATTCCCACCTCGAAATTTTCTTTCCCACGAAGAATTGTTAGGAGAATGACCATGTCCACCCGTATCGCCATCATCGGTGCCGGCCCCTGCGGTCTGGCCCAGCTGCGTGCCTTCCAGTCCGCCAAGGCCAAGGGCGCCGAGATCCCCGAACTGGTGTGCTTCGAGAAGCAGAAGGACTGGGGCGGCATGTGGAACTACACCTGGCGCACCGGCCTGGACGAGAACGGCGAGCCGGTGCACGGCAGCATGTACCGCTACCTGTGGTCGAACGGACCCAAGGAATGCCTGGAGTTCGCCGACTACACCTTCGACGAGCACTTCGGCCGGCCGATGGGCTCCTTCCCGCCCCGCGAAGTGCTGTGGGACTACATCAAGGGCCGCGTCGAGAAGGCCGGCGTGCGCGACTACATCCGCTTCAACACCGCCGTGCGCCACGTCAGCTTCGACCCGGCCAGCCAGCTGTTCACCGTCAGCGTGCACGACTACACGAAGAACGAGACCTACTCGGAAACCTTCGACTACGTGGTCTGCGCCAGCGGCCACTTCTCCACCCCCAGCGTCCCCTACTTCCCGGGTTTCGAGAGCTTCGCCGGGCGCGTGCTGCACGCCCACGATTTCCGCGACGCGCTGGAATTCAAGGGCAAGGACGTGCTGATCGTCGGCGCCAGCTACTCCGCCGAGGACATCGGCTCGCAGTGCTACAAGTACGGCGCCCGCTCCATCACCAGTTGCTACCGCAATGCACCGATGGGCTACAAGTGGCCGGCCAACTGGGAAGAGAAGCCGCTGCTCAAGCGCGTCGAAGGCAGCACCGCCTACTTCGCCGACGGTAGCCACAAGCACATCGACGCGGTGATCCTCTGCACCGGCTACAAGCACCACTTCACCTTCCTGCCGGAAGAGCTGTGCCTGAAGACCGACAACCGCCTGTGGCCGCTGAACCTGTACAAGGGCGTGTTCTGGGAAGACAACCCGAAGATGATCTACCTGGGCATGCAGGACCAGTGGTACAGCTTCAACATGTTCGACGCCCAGGCCTGGTACGTACGCGACGTGCTGCTCGGCCGCATCGCCCTGCCGAGCAAGGAAGAGATGCACGCCGAAGACCTGGCCTGGCGCGCCGAGGAGGAAACCCTGCAGAACGCCCAGGAGATGTTCGAGTTCCAGGGCAAGTACATCCAGCAGCTGATCGACGCCACCGACTACCCGAGCTTCGACATCGCCGCGGTGAACAAGACCTTCCTCGAGTGGAAGCACGACAAGTACGAGGACATCATGGGCTACCGCAACAAGTGCCACCGCTCGCTGATGACCGGCACCATGGCCACCCCGCACCACACCCCCTGGCTGGAAGCGCTGGACGACTCGATGGCCGCCTACCTCGCCGAAAAGCCGGAAGCCTCCCTCAAGGCCGCCAGCTAAGAAGCGCCCCGGGTGGGTAACCACGCAGCGCGACCCACCACCGGCCAGCCCCGGTACGGAAAACCCGTCGCGGTTTTTCGTACCGGGGCTGGCACGCCTCTTGCCAGTACTCACGTACCCAGGCGCCGATTCGAGGCGCCGGGTTGAACCGCAGCGCATTCGCCGGAGAGCCGCATGCACATGCCCGTCATATCCCGACCGCAGGAACCCGCCCTGTTCGCCCGCGCCCCGGCGCTGGAGCGCCACCGGGTGGCCCCCGGCGGTCTGACCGTAGTCGCCCTGGAGCCCGGCGACCGCCTTGAGGTGATCGACCTCGAAGGTTGCCAGAGCGCCCAGTTGCTGGCGTTCGACGGCCAGGGCCGGGAAGCCCTCGCCGCCCTCGGCCTGAACGGCAGCGCCGGAGCCCGCTTCATCGCCGAGCGGATCGCCGAAGACAGTCGCGAATCCCTGCACACCCGCCTCGGCCTCGCCCGGCGCAACATCGACTGCAGCCGCCTGCCCGACGCAGCCCTGCTCTGGGACGGCGAGACCCCGGCAGGCTTCGGCCGCGACTTCGCCGCCACCGGCGAAGTCCTGGTCATCGTCGCCGCGCCCGGCGGGCCGAGCCCGGTGGACAGCCAGCAGCGCGCCAGCGAGCTGCGCCTGATGATCCACCGCGCCAATCCGCGCAACGTCCTCGCGCCGCCGCTGCCGGCACCGCTCGGCGAGGTGGTCGACGAATTCACCATCAACCCCGGCTGCGCCCGCGACTACCTGGTCAAGGCCGGCCAGTACATCCAGGTGCTGGACGTCGCCGGCCGGCAGTGCTCGGACTTCGTCGCCTTCGACCGTCGCGGGCTCGACCGGGGCCGCCAGCTGGACCTCGACCCCACGGTGACGCGCACCCTGAACGGCAACGCCTATCCCGGCCCCGGCCTGTTCAGCAAGTTCTTCGACCGCGACATGCAGCCGATGCTGGAAGTGGTGCGCGACACCGTCGGTCGCCACGACACCTTCGCCCTGGCCTGCACCGCGCGCTACTACGAATCCCAGGGCTTCTTCGGCCACGCCAACTGCAGCGACAACATCAGCCGCGTGCTCGCCCCCCACGGCGTGGAGGGCCGGCGAGGCTGGCCGGCGATCAACTTCTTCTTCAACACCGGCATCGACGCCCATCAGCAGCTGACCCTGGACGAGCCCTGGTCGCGTCCGGGCGACTACGTCCTGCTGCGCGCCATGACCGACCTGGTCTGCGCCAGCAGCTCCTGCCCCGACGACATCGACCCGGCCAACGGCTGGCAGCCGACCGACATCCACATCCGCGTCTACTCCGAGAAGGAGCGCTTCAGTATCGCCATGGCCAATCGCAAAACGCCCGATGCCGACCCGGTCCTGACCCGGGAAAGCGGCTTCCACGAAAACACCTCCGCCCTCACCCGCCACTTCGTCGACTACCGCGGCTGGTGGGCCGCCACCCACTACGACGGCTACGGCACCACCGAGGAATACTTCGGCTGCCGCGAGCGCGTGGCGGTGATGGATCTCACCCCGCTGCGCAAGTTCGAGGTGCTCGGCCCGGACGCCGAGGCCCTGCTCAACTACTGCCTGACCCGCGACGTGCGCAAGCTGGCCGTCGGCCAGGTGGTCTACTCGGCCATGTGCTACGAGCACGGCGGCATGCTCGACGACGGCACCCTGCTGCGCCTGGGGCCGGACAGCTTCCGCTGGATCTGCGGCGAGGACTACGCCGGCGACTGGCTGCGCGAGCAGGCGCAGAAACTCGGCATGAAGGTCTGGATCAAGTCCGCCTCCGAGCAGATTCACAACCTCTCGGTGCAGGGCCCGCTGTCCCGCGAACTGCTCAAGCAGATGATCTGGACCCCCGGCACCCAGCCGAAACTGGAGGAACTGGGCTGGTTCCGCTTCCTGGTCGGCCGGCTGGACGACTACAACGGCTGCCCGCTGATGGTTTCCCGCACCGGCTACACCGGCGAGCTGGGCTACGAGATCTGGTGCCATCCGCAGGATGCGCAGAAGGTCTGGAGCCGCCTGTGGCAGCTGGGCGAGCCGCTCGGCCTGGTGCCGCTCGGCCTGCACGCCCTGGACATGCTGCGCATCGAGGCCGGGCTGATCTTCGCCGGCTACGAGTTCTGCGACCAGACCGACCCCTTCGAGGCCGGCATCGGCTTCTGCGTGCCGCTCAAGAGCAAGGACGTCGACTTCATCGGCCGCGAAGCGCTGCTGCGCCGCAACGCCCATCCGCAACGCAAGCTGGTCGGCCTGGAACTCGCCGGCAACGAGACCGCGGCCCACGGCGACTGCGTGCACGACGGCCGCGCCCAGGTCGGGGTGATCACCAGCGCCACCCGTTCGCCGGTGCTGGGCAAGAACATCGCCCTGTGCCGCCTGGACATCGGCTACTGCGAGCCGGGCACGCGCATCCAGATCGGCAAGCTGGACGGGCAGCAGAAGCGCATCGACGCCACGGTCGTCCCGCTGAGCTTCTACGACCCGGAAAAGACGCGGGTACGCAGCTGATTCGACACCTACAAGAAAGCCAGAACCATTTGCCTTCGCACTCGAAAGGTCTTGCTACTGCCGCCTAGTTAACGAGCTAACAATTCATATTAGAGAGGATCAGACAATGAAGCGGTTGGGACTCCTACGTCGCGGCTTCACCGGTACCCTTCTGCTCGCGGGCTCCCTGAGCGCCTGGGCGGACGACACGCAACCCGCCTTGAACAGCGGGGACACGGCCTTCGTGACGGTATGCGCGCTGGTCGTGCTGCTGATGACGATACCGGGTCTGGGACTCTTCTACGGCGGCATGGCGCGCAGCAAGAACGTGCTCTCGGTGCTGATGCAGGTGTTCGCCGGCGCGGCGCTGATGTCCCTGCTGTTCGCCATCTACGGCTACAGCCTGACCTTCACCGACGGCGGCAGCCTGCAATCCCTGATCGGCGGCACCGACAAGCTCTTCCTCAAGGGCGTGACCGCCGATTCCATGCAGGGCAGCATTCCCGAGCTGCTGTACTTCTTCTTCATGCTGTTGTTCGCCGCCATCACCCCGCCGATCATCGTCGGCGGCTTCGCCGAGCGAGTGAAATTCTCCGCGGTGATGGTGTTCCTGGCGATCTGGGTGACCATCAACTACGTACCCATGGCCCACATGGCCTGGGGCGGCGGCTGGGTGATGGGACTGGGCGTGCAGGACTTCGCCGGCGGCAACGTGGTGCACATCAACGTCGGCATCGCCGCCCTGGTCGGCGCCTACCTGATCGGCCGGCGCCGCGGCTTCGGTACCCCGAGCCTGGCGCCGCACAACATGACCATGACCGTCACCGGCGGCTGCCTGCTGTGGGTCGGCTGGCTGGGCTTCTGCGGCGGTTGCGCCCTGGCCGCCAGCGGCTTCGCCATGCTGATCATGGTCAACACCATGCTCGCCGGCTGCAGCGGCGCCATCGCCTGGATGCTGGTCGAGTGGAAGCATCGCGGCAAGGCCAGCATGTTCGGTGCCGTCTCCGGCGCCATCGCCGGCCTGGTCGCCGTGACCCCGGCCTGCGGCTTCATCGGCCCGATGGGGGCGATCCTCCTGGGCCTGATCGCCGCGCCGGTCTGCGTCTGGGCGGTGGACAAGCTCAAGCCGGCCATCGGCCTCGACGATGCCTTCGACGTGTTCGGCGTGCACGGCGTGGCCGGCATCCTCGGCGGCCTGCTGACCCCGGTGTTCGCCCAGACCTCCCTGGGCGGCTTGGGCTTCAGCGAAGGACGCACCCTGGTCGGGCAGCTGGCGGTCAACGGCGGCGCGATCCTGTTTAGCGTGATCTTCTCGGCCGTGACCAGCTGGGTGGCCTACAAGATCGCCGCCGCGCTCTGCGGTGGCCTGCGCGTGGACGAAGAGTCCGAGCTGACCGGTCTGGACCTCTCCTCCCACGGCGAGACCGGCTACAAGTACTCCAGCTGACACCCCTGCCCGCCGGCCTCGGCGGGCAACACCGTCTCCGGTCGCCTCCGCAGGCGACCTGCCCCGCCCCGCGAGGATCGCCCGGCGCCAGTCCGGGCAATTCTCCTCCGGCGCACCGCCCCCCGCGGAGCGGCTGACGCCTCATAGTCCGACCGGCCGATGGCCGTAGGCCTCGCATCCTTGACTGCAAGTCAAAAATTTTTTGTAACTTTTCGCCTTAACGCCGCCGTCGCTTTCCCCGATACTCGCCCGCGTTTCGGCGGCCCGCTTTTTCACGGCCAAACCGACCTTTATAGAGAATCAAGATGAAGATTTTGCTACTCAACGGCGGCAAGGCATTCGCCCATTCCGGCGGCCGTCTCAACGACACCCTGCACGAGGCGGCGCGCAGCCTGCTCAGCGAGCTGGGTCACGAGGTCAGGGAGACGCGCATCGAGTCCGGCTACAGCCCCGAGGAGGAAGTCAGCAAGATTCTCTGGGCCGATGCCATCATCTATCAGATGCCCGGCTGGTGGATGGGGGCGCCCTGGACCGTGAAGAAATACGTCGACGAGGTGTTCACCGCCGGTCACGGCGCGCTCTACGCCAGCGACGGCCGCAGCCGCCAGGACCCGAGCCGCAACTACGGCAGCGGCGGCCTGCTTCAAGGCCGCCACTACATGCTGTCGCTGACCTGGAACGCCCCGCGGGAGGCCTTCGACGAGCCGGACGAGTTCTTCGAGGGGCGCGGCGTCGACGGCGTCTACTTCCCCTTCCACAAGGCCCAGGAGTTCGTCGGCCTCAAGGCCCTGCCCACCTTCATCGCCTGCGACGTGATCAAGTCGCCGGACGTCGAGCGCGACATCTCCTTCTACCAGGCCCATCTGGCGGAGATCTTCGGCAGCGCCCGCTGAACGGCGCCGGCAGGCGGAAGACGCCTCAATTGTTAGGATTTGCGACAGTCTTCCACCGCTGGTACGAAGGTTCTGTATGATCCGGACCAGTTTCATCCACCCGAGAGAGACCACAGATGCGTCCATTCAAAACGCTGGCCGCCGCGGCCCTGATCCTCATGAGCACCGCCCCGGCCTTCGCCGAACCCCGCGATCACGACGGCCATCAGGGCGGGAAGCAGGCACACCAGCGCGACGTGCGTGACGACGACCGTCGCGACGAGCGCCGTGCCGAACGTGACGACCGCCGCGACTACCGCGATGAGCGCCGCGACGGCCACGACAACCAGCGCGAACGCCGCAACGAGCACGCGGACCAGCACAGCGATCAGCGCTGGCACTCCGACGACCGCAACGAGCACGCCCAGCAGCGCCGTCACGAAGGCATGGCCCGCGGCCACAACAACTGATCCCCGGTCATTCGTGACCGCGCCGCAAGGCGCCGGCCGGACGGGCAAGGCTTTGCCCGCCCGGCCTATGATTCGATCAGGCAGCCCTCGCGAAGCTTCTTCCTCGCCATTGCGCCGAGCACCGATTTCCCGCTCCTCCGCCTCCCGCCATCCTGCGCTAGCCTGAACACAGGCCGAGTCGTTCCCCCGTCAGTGCCACCCCTCGCCTCAAGCCCGGACGCCAGCAGGAGGTCCTCCATGCCCTTCACCTGGATTCGCTCGCACGCCGCCGTGGACTGGGACGAGCTGTCCGCCCTGTACCGGGTGGCGCCGCTGGGCGAGAAGGCGCCCGACGATCTGAGAGCCGCCTTCGCCAACAGCCGGTTTGCGTGCTTCGTCTACGACGGCGAGCGCCTGATCGGCGCGGGACGGGCCTTGGCGGACGGGGTCGACTGCTCGTACCTCTGCGACATCGCCGTGCATCCGGACTACCAGGGCCATGGCCTGGGGACGGCGCTGGTGAACGAACTGGTCGCCCTGTCGGCCGGGCACCGGAAGATCATCCTCTACACCTCGCCCGGCAAGGGGCCGCTGTACCGCAAGGCCGGCTTCCGGCGCATGACCACGGCCATGGCCATCTTCGCCGACGAGGCCCACGCCCTCGAACAGGGGCTGATCGAGAAGGACTGAGCCCCGGCATAGACCACACGACGATAAGGGTCTTATGCGCCAGCCCCACCTCTGGTAGTGTCCCGCCATCCCCCAGACGAGGTGCACGCCATGAAGCCAGTCAGTTGCAGGAGCGCCGGGCCGCGCCTGTCCGGAACCGAAATGCTCGATACCCGGTTCGCCGGCAAGGCCCTCAAGGTCACGGTATCGAAGAAACCGGAGGTGCTCGCCGACGGCAAGGCGATTCCGCAAGGCGACGAGGTGCTGGTGACCACCCTGGAGAATCCGTTCCAGGTGATCGGCCACCTGACCAATCTGCTCGGCCGGGCCGGGGACGGCGCCTCGCTGGTGGTGCTGTGCAGCAGCGAGAAGATCTACCAGGCGGCGCTGAGATTCCTCGGCCTGACCGCCGCCGCGGCCGGCTCGCTCAGCCCTTGATGCACACCAGCGGCCGCAGCCGCGCCACCCGCCGTGCCAGCCCGGCCTGCTCGGCCGCCTCGACCACCGCGCCGACGTCCTTGTAGGCCAGCGGCGCCTCCTCGGCCACGCCGCGCAGGCTCGGGCTGCGGATCAGGATGCCGCGGGCGGCCAGCTCGTCCACCACGCTGCGGCCCTGCCAGCGGCGCAGCGCCTCGTGGCGGCTCATGGCCCGGCCGGCACCGTGGCAGGCGGAGGCGAAGGCGCGCTCCTCGGCGCCGCCGGCGCCGGCCAGGACCCAGGACGAGGTGCCCATGCTGCCGCCGATCAGCACCGGCTGGCCGACCTCGCGATACTCCGCCGGCAGCTCCGCATGCCCCGCGCCGAAGGCCCGGGTCGCCCCCTTGCGGTGGACGAACAGCCGACGCTTCTGCCCGTCAAGGACGTGGCGCTCCTCCTTGCAGGTGTTGTGCGACACGTCGTAGAGCAGCGGCAGGCGGATGCCGGGAAAGACCTCGGCGAAGGCCTCGCGGGTCAGGAAAGTGAGGATCTGCCGGTTGGCCAAAGCGCAGTTGATGGCCGCGCGCATGGCGCCGAGATAGCGCTGGCCGAGCTCGGACTTGAGCGGCGCGCAGGCCAGCTCGCGGTCCGCCAGCTGGATGCCGGCCCGGGGCGCGGCGATGACCATGGCGCGCAGGTAGTCGGTGCCGATCTGATGGCCCATGCCCCGCGAGCCGCAATGGAGGGTGACCAGCACGTCGCCCTCGGCCAGGCCGTAGGCCTGCGCCGCTTTCCGGTCGAACAGTTCGTCCACCACCTGCACCTCCAGATAGTGGTTGCCCGAGCCGAGGGTGCCCATCTCGTCGCGCTGGCGGTGCCTGGCCTGCTCGGACACGGCGGAGGGATCGGCGCCGGCCACGCAGCCGCGCTCCTCGATGCGCGCCAGATCCTCCGGGTGGCCGAAGCCTTCCTCCACCGCCCAGCCGGCGCCGCCCTTGAGCATGGCGGTCATCTCCAGGGCCTTCAGACGCAGGGCGCCGGTGCTGCCGAGCCCGGCCGGGATGCGCCGGAACAGCACATCGGCCAGGCGCGGCTTCACCGGCTCCAGTTCGGCCAGCTTGAGCCCGGTGTGCAGGCTGCGCACGCCGCAGGAGATGTCGAAGCCGACGCCGCCGGCGGAGACCACCCCGCCCTCCTCGGCGTCGAAGGCCGCCACCCCGCCGATGGGGAAACCGTAGCCCCAGTGGGCGTCGGGCATGGCGTAGGAGGCCGCGACGATCCCCGGCAGGCTGGCGACGTTGGCCACCTGCTCGCCGACCTTGTCGTCCATCGCCTCGATCAACGCCCGGGAGGCGAAGATCACCCCCGGCACGCGCATCGAACCACGGGCCGGCAGCTCCCACTCGAAGGGGCCACGCTGGCGGAACTGCGAAAGGTTCATGGCACTCTCCTGCCGGCTCCCGGACGGAGCCTGCGCAAACTATTGTGAAGAGCCGGCGCCCGGAGCGCGGGCCTGACCTGCCGTCCGCGGCCTCAGCCGAAGGCGTTGTCGAGGAACATCATCACCGCGAAGCCGCCCATCAGGCCGAGGGTCGCCGGGGTCTGGTGGCCGTTGCGGTGGGTTTCCGGGATCACCTCGTGGGAGACCACGAAGACCATCGCCCCGGCGGCCAGGCCGAGGCCGACCGGGTAGGCCAGGGCGAAGCCGCTGGACAGGCCGACGCCGACCAGCGCGCCGAACGGCTCCATCAGCCCGGAAGCGGCGGCCGTCAGTACCGCCAGCGGCGCCGCCTGGCCGGTGCCGCGCAATGCCAGGGCCACAGCCAGGCCCTCGGGAATGTCCTGGATGACGATGGCGCTGGTCAGCGGCAGGGCGACCCCCAGGTCGCCGCCGGAGAAGCCGACGCCGATGGCCATGCCCTCCGGCAGGTTGTGCAGGGTGATCGCCAGGACGAACAGCCAGACCCGACTCAGCCGCTCCGCGCCCGGGCCGCAGGCGCCGCTGGTCTCGTGGGCGTGTGGGGTGAAGTAGTCCAGGCCGAGCATCAGGAGCACGCCCAGGCCCAGGCCGAAGGCCACCACCAGCGCCGCGCCCGGGCTGTTGCCGAGGATCTCCCGGCCGGCGGCCAGGCCGGGCAGGATCAGCGAGAAGGAGCTGGCCGCCAGCATCATCCCGGCGGTGAAGCCGAGCATGCAGTCGTGGCTGCGGATGGTCATCCGGCCGAGGGCGACGGCCAGCAGCGCGCCGCCGCCGGTGGCGACGAAGCCGGCCGTGCCGCCGAGCAGCGCCCGGGCGAGGTTGAGCGGCGCGGTGCCGCTGAAGGCGTTGACCACGCCGGTCAGCAGCAGGGCGGCCACCGCCAGGCCCGCAGCGAGCAGGCCGCCGGCGATCAGCGGATGGCTGCGCGCCTGGAGCAGCCAGGCGTTGCGCAGTTCGGCGGGAAGGACGCGGGTATCGCTCATGGCTCGGGCACCGGCAGCGGGGTTACTTTTAGAGTAGTTGGCCGGCTCCGGGTGCCACTATCCGTCACGGGCCGCGCAACGCTCCCCCTGCCTCCCCCGCGCCCCCGGCTGATCTAGAGTAAGCGGCTATCCCGAACAGAAGGAGCGATCCCATGAGCGTTGAAACCATCCGAATCCCGGGCATCGGCCAGCCGGTCTCGCGCATCGGCCTCGGCACCTGGGCCATCGGCGGCTGGATGTGGGGCGGTGCCCACGACGACGACGCGGTGGCAACCATCCGCAAGGCGGTGGAATCCGGCATCAACCTGATCGACACCGCCCCGGTGTACGGCTTCGGCCATTCCGAGGAGCTGGTGGGCAAGGCCCTGGCCGGCCTGCGCGACCGGGTGGTGCTGGCGACCAAGGTGGCGCTGGACTGGGACGACTCCGGGCCGTTCCGCAACGCCTCGGCGGCGCGCATCCGCCGGGAGATCGAAGACTCCCTGCGGCGCCTGCGAACCGACCGCATCGACCTCTACCAGGTCCACTGGCCCGACCCGCTGGTGCCCCAGGAGGAGACCGCCCGCGAGCTGGAGCGACTGCGCAGCGAGGGCAAGATCCTCGCCATCGGCGTGAGCAACTATTCCCCGGCGCAGATGGACGAGTTCCGCGCCTTCGCCCCGCTCGCCAGCGTGCAGCCGCCGTACAACCTGTTCGAACGCGCCATCGACGCCGACGTGCTGCCCTACGCCCGGCGCCACGGCCTGGTGCTGCTGGCCTACGGCGCGCTGTGCCGCGGCCTGCTCTCCGGGCGCATGACGGCCGAGCGGACCTTCGAGGGCGACGACCTGCGCAAGGCCGATCCCAAGTTCCAGCCGCCGCGCTTCGCCCAGTACCTGTCGGCGGCCGAGGCCCTGACGGAACTGGCCCGCGAGCGCTATGGCAAATCGCTGCTCGCCCTGGCGATCCGCTGGATCCTCGACCGCGGCCCGACCATCGCCCTGTGGGGCGCGCGCCGGCCGGAGCAGCTGCAGGGCATCGACGAAGCCTTCGGCTGGAGCCTGGACGCCGAGGCCATGCGGCGCATCGACGCCATCCTCGCCGAGCGGATCGAGGACCCAGTCGGCCCCGAGTTCATGGCGCCGCCGAGCCGCCGGGCCTAGGCCGGAATCCGCTGCCGCAGGTAGGCGATCAGCGCATCCAGGGTGGTCAGCTTCTGGTAGTCGGCCTCGGGGATGTCCACCCCGAGGCGCTGGTGCAAGGCGCCGAGGAAGCGCAGCCAGTCCATGGAGTCCAAGTCCACCTCGTCGCGCAGCGGGCGGTCGCCGCGCAGGGTGGCGGGCTCGACTTCCGGGGCGATGCCCTGCAGGGCTTCGAGCACCTGCCGGCGGAGCGTGGATTCGTCCATCGTCGTTTCCTCAGAGGTCGTCCGGGGTCTGCAGGCGGCGGCGCACCTCGGCGAGGAAGCGCGCCCCGTAGTGGCCGTCGCTGACCCGGTGATCGGCGGCCAGACTGAATACCGCGCAGGGCACGGCGCAGAGCCTGCCCTCTTCCACCCAGGGCCGCTCGGCGATGCGCCCGACGCCGACCAGCGCCACCTGCGGCGGGTAGATCACGCCGAACACGCTGTCCACGCCCTGGTCGCCGAGCTGGGTCACGGTGAGGGTGGCGTCCGCCAGCTCGGAGCTGCGCAGCGAGCCGCTGCGGGCGCGCTGCACCAGATCGCCCATCTCGCCCATCAGCTGCTCCAGCGGCTTGTCCGCCACGTCGTGCAGGGCCGGGGCGATCAGCCCGCCCCGGCGCAGGGCGACGGCCACGCCGAGGTGGATGCCGGGACCGGGCCGGAAGGCGCCGTCGACCCAGTAGCCGTTGAGCTGCGGATACTCGCGCAGGGCCAGGGCAATGGCCTTGAGCACCAGCACGCCGGGCAGCAGCCGCGCCTCCGGCGGCCGCCCGGCGTTGCGCGCCACCAGCCAGGCCATGGCCGCGGCCAGCGGCACCGTCTCGCCCAGGTAATAGTGCGGAATCTCGCGCTTGGAGCGGCTCATGGCGGCGGCGATGGCCTGGCGCATGGCGGCCTGACGGTCGATTGGCGCGGCCCGCTTCGCTGCGGCCTCGACGTCCTCCAGGCCCACCGCGCCCTGGGGGCCGGTGCCGGTCAGGGCGGCGGGGTCGATGCCCAGCTCGGCGGCGCGCTTGCGCGCGGCGGGGGAGATGCGCGGGCGACCGTGCGGGCCTGCCGTTGCCGGAGCGGCGGCGGGTGCGAGCATCGGCGTCGGTGGCGTGGCCGCTCGTTGCGCGATGATCGCGAGCGGGTGGCGCGGCGCCGTTTCCGGGCTTTCCCCGGCCTCCAGCAGGGTGGCGATGGGCGTGCCCACCGGCACCTTGTCGCCGGGCCGGATCAGCAGCTCGAACACCCGGCCCGCCTGCCAGCACTCGATCTCCACCGCCGCCTTGGCGGTGTCGACCAGGGCGACCACCTGGCCGCGACGCACCGCATCGCCCGGCGCCACCTGCCATTCGAGCAGCGTGCCCTCGTCCATGTCGGCGCCGAGGGAGGGCATGCGGAATTCGATCATCGCTCCTCCGTGGGTGGTGGTGCGTACCGCGCAGCGTTACCCACCATCGCCGGGGGATGGCCACCCCGTGGAAAATCGCTGCGCGCGTATTCCTCCCTACGCTTCAGATCCGGCCGAGCAGGCCCTTCGCCGCCGCGACGATGCCCGGCACCTGCGGCAGGGTCGCCTCCTCCAGGTGGCGGGCGTAGGGGATCGGCACTTCCGCGCTGCACACCCGCGCCGGCGGCGCATCCAGCTCGTAGAAACCCTGCTCGACGATGCGCGCCATGACCTCGGCGGCCAGGCTGCCGCTGCGCCAGCCCTCGTCCACCACCAAGGCGCGGCGGGTCTTGCGCACCGAGGCGAGGACGGTGGCGTCGTCCAGCGGACGCAGCACGCGCAGGTCGACGACCTCGGCGGAGATCCCCTCCCCGGCCAATTGCTCGGACGCCGCCAGCGCCTTGCCGAGGGTGCCGCCGTAGGCGATCAGGCTGAGGTCCGAGCCCTCGCGGCGCACCCGCGCCGAGCGGATGTCCACCGCCTCGCCCTCGTCCAGCTCGCCTTCGACGTTGTACAGCGCGCCCTGCTCGAACAGCAGCACCGGGTCGGGGTCCTGCAGCGCCGGCCAGAGCATGCCGCGGGCGTCCTCCAGGGTGGCCGGGGCGAGGATCTTCAGCCCCGGAATGTGCGCCAGCCAGCCCTCCAGGCTATGCGAGTGCTGCGCCGCCAACTGGCGCCCGGCACCGGTGGTCATGCGCACCACCAGCGGCACCGAGAACTGCCCGCCGGACATGTGGCGCAGGGCCGCGGCGGTGTTCATCAGCGGGTCCAGGGCCAGCAGGCAGAAGTTCACCGTCATCACCTCGACGATCGGCCGCATGCCGCCCAGCGCCGCGCCGATGCCGGCGGCGACGAAGGCCAGTTCGGACAGCGGCGTGTCGCGGATGCGCGCCTCGCCGAACTCGTCGAGCAGGCCCTTGCTCACGGCGAAGGTGCCGCCGTAGCGGCCGACGTCCTCGCCCATCAGGAACACCCGCGGATCGCGCGCCAGCGCCTCGCGCAGCCCCTGGCGCAGCGCCTCGCGGTAGGTGGTGCGGCTCACCGCGCCTCCGGGGTGTAGACGTCGCGCTCGAGCGCCGCCACCGCCTCGGGCGTCCCGGCCTCGGCGAAGGCCACGGCGGCTTCCACCTCGTCCGCCGCCTCGGCCTCGAGGGCGGCCAGGCCCGGCGGGTCGAGCCGCCCCTCGGCCAGCAGCCGCGCGCTGTAGGTGCGGATCGGGTCGCGCTGCTTCCAGCGCTCCACCTCGGCCTTGTCGCGGTACAGCTCGGGATCGAACATCGAGTGGGCGCGGAAGCGGTAGGTCTGGTATTCGACGAACTGCGGCCCGCCGCTTGCGCGCACCGCCTCGACCGCCGCGCGGGTCGCCTCGTGCACGGCGCTCACGTCCATGCCGTCGGCCATCCGCGCCGGGACCTTGAAGGCCTCGGCCTTGGCGCACAGGTCGGTCTGCGCCTGGGAGCGCGCCAGGGCGGTGCCCATGGCGTAGAAGTTGTTCTCGCAGCAGAACAGCACCGGCAGGTTCCACAGCGCCGCCAGGTTCAGCGACTCGGCGGCGGCGCCCTCGGCCAGCGCGCCCTCGCCGAAGAAGCAGGCGATCACCCGCGAGCCGCCCTGCATGCGCTCGGCCAGGGCCAGCCCCGTCGCCAGCGGGATGCCGCCGCCGACGATGGCGTTGCCGCCGTAGAAGCGCGTGGCGGCGTCGAACAGGTGCATGGAGCCGCCGCGCCCGCGGCAGCAGCCCTCCTGCCGGCCGAACATCTCGGCCATGATCGCGCCCATCGGCATGCCGCGGACCAGCGCGTGGCCGTGCTCGCGGTAGGTGGCGACCACCGCATCGCCCGGCGCCAGCGCGTGCAGCGCGCCGACCGCCACCGCCTCCTCGCCGATGTAGAGATGCAGGAAACCGCGAATCTTCCCCTCGCCGTACAGCTCGGCAGCGCGCTCCTCCAGGCGGCGGATGCGCAGCATGTCGCGCAGCAGGGTCAGGGCGAAGGCCGGCGGCTCGGGCGCGGCCATCAGGGGTTCTCCAGGGTCGACAGATCGCCCTCCGGCAGGCCCAGTTCGCGGGCCTTGAGCAGACGGCGCATCAGCTTGCCGCTGCGGGTGCGCGGCAGGCTCGGCAGGAAGTCCAGCTCCTTGGGCGCCACCACCGCGCCGAGGTGCTTGCGCGCGTGGCCGAGCAGCTGGTCGCGCAGTTCCGTGTTGGGCTCGAAGCCGCCCTTGAGGGAGACGAAGGCCTTCACCGTCTCGCCGAGGATCGGGTCGGGCTTGCCGATCACCGCCGCTTCGGCCACCGCCGGGTGCTCCAGCAGCGAGCTCTCCACCTCGAAGGGGCCTATCAAATGGCCGGCGGACTTGATCACGTCGTCGCTGCGGCCGACGAACCAGTAGTAGCCGTCGGCGTCGCGCCGGGCCAGGTCGCCGCTCAGGTACCAGTCGCCGACGAAGCAGTCGCGGTAGCGCTCCTCCTGGCCGATGTAGGCGCGGAACATGCCCGGCCACGGCTGTTTCAGCGCCAGCTCGCCGACGTCCTCCGTGCCCAGCACGTCCAGCCCGCCCTCCTCGCGCCGGTGGACGATGGCCGCCTCGATCCCCGGCAGCGGCTTGCCCATCGAGCCCGGCTTGATCGGCATGGCCGGGGTGTTGGCCAGCATGATTCCGCCGGTCTCGGTCTGCCACCAGTTGTCGTGGATCGGCAGGCCGAGCACCTCCTTGCCCCACCAGACCGCTTCCGGATTGAGCGGCTCGCCGACGCTGGCGACGAAGCGCAGCGCCGGGAAGGAATGCCCGCGCGCCAGCTCGACGCCGGCCCTCATCAGCAGGCGGATGGCGGTGGGCGCGGTGTACCAGACGCTGATCCGCTCGCGCTCGAGGATGGAGTACCAGCGCTCGGCGTCGAAGTCGGCGCAGTCCACCACCGAGGTGACGCCGAGCAGCAGCGGAGTGAGCACGCCGTAGGAGATCCCGGTGACCCAGCCGGGGTCGGCGGTGCACCAGAAGATGTCCTCCGCGTGCAGATCGAGGGCGTACTTGCCGGTGACGTAGTGGGTCAGCGCCGCACCGTGCACGTGCAGCGCGCCCTTCGGGGTGCCGGTGGTACCGCTGGTGAAGTGCAGCAGCGAGGGACTGTCCGCCGTGGTCGGCGCGATCTCGAAGCTGTCCGCCGACTCGCCGAGCAGGCAGTGCAGGTCCTCGGTGCCCTTCAGCTCGACCGGCCCGCCCTCCTCCCGATAGACCAGAACGTGCCTGAGCCGCGGCAGCCGGTCTCGGATCGGCGCCACCTTGCGCAGATAGAGCGACTCGCTGGTCAGCAGCACCTCGCCTTCGCCCAGGCGCAGGCGGGTCTCCAACGGCTCCGGGCCGAAGGCCGGAAACAGCGGCGACACCACGCAGCCGCACTTGAGCCCGCCGAGCACGCCCAGGTACAGCTCGATGCCGCGGTTGCACAGCACGAACAGTCGCGTGCCGGCCCGGACGCCGAGCCCGGCCAGCAGGTTGGCGAAGCGGTTGGTCAGCCGGCTGAGTTCGGAGAAGCTCACCTCGCGGCGGCGCCCCTCCCGCCCCAGCAGGCGCAGGGCCACGCGCCCGCGCCGTGGCCCTTCGGCATGGCGGTCCACCGCTTCGTAGGCCAGGTTCAGCCCACCGCCGGGCAGGCCGCTGAGTCCGTCCATCGCCGCCGCCCAGGAAAAGGCGACGCGGGCCTCGGCGGTGTCCGGCCAGTTCGGCGTCAGGTGCAGGTCGGCGGGGGATTTCTCGATGATGGACGGGCGCATGGAACATCTCCCGGCGCAACGACTGGATGCGCCATCACATCAGGTTAGCAGCCCGTCGAGAAACCGGCCTGCTGGCCATCCGGCGCCGGCTACGATCAGGCGCCATGGCATTCGCAGCTCAGACGTCCACCACGCACTGCGCCAGCCACCGGCCATCCGCCTGCCGGGCCACCTTCAGCTCGCAGAAGGACGCCCCCTTCACCTCCGCCGCCGGCCGGTGACGGCCCACCTCCACCGCCTCGCCCCAGGCCGTGGCGCGCAACCGCTCGCCCTCCAGCGCCACCTCGAAGCGGGAGAACAGCATGCTGCGCGTGGCCATCTCGAAGATCAGTGCGTTCAGCCAGTCCACCAGCAGCAGCTCGGCATCCGGCGCGGAGCACTCTATGACCACCGCCCGCTCCGGCACCACCCTGGCCGGATCGCAGATCACCGACGTCAGCGCCATCGCCGCCTCGGCGAAGGCCGCGGCCGGCGTGGCGCCGATGCCGCGCACGCCGATATCGGCTTCGTGGGGGAAGGTCTGATGGGGCATGGCTGGTATTGAGCCTGGCCTGGCTGGTCTACCGGAAAGAATAGCCAGTACCGGAAAGCATCGGGCCTCGCCGCCCAAAGAAGGCTGAGGCGCTGTCAGCCCGAATGGCCATAACCGTAATGACGCATAGGGCGCTCGCAATCGGCGACATGAAGCCCCGCACACTGCACCGACGCTCGGGCCACAGCGTATCGCCGCGATCCTGCGAAGCAGCGTTTTCAGTTCTGCGAACACCGCCTCGGTCGGATCGAGGATGAAGTCCAGCAGACATCTCCGCCGGGCAATGGAGAGCGGCCCGCGGTCTCAGCGTGCGTCGCCGGAAAGGAAATGCTGGTGTAGCCGAATCACGGTTTCCGCGGTGCGGGCCTTGCAAACATCCGCCAGTGTGTATTCGTCCATTTTCGCGTAGAACGCCCTCAATCCCGCATCCAGCGCGCCCTTCAGTAGGCAGGTGTCTTTCAGGGCGCACGCGGGCTCGGCGCAGTCGATTAACTGGCTAGTCTCTTCCAGGTTGCGCAGGATGAAACCCAGGCGCAAGTGCTGGGCCTCGGGCGCCAGCCCCAGGCCGCCATTGCGTCCACGCACCGATTGCACCCAGCCCAGGTTCGCCATGCGGCTGACGACCTTGGACAGGTTGCTGTGTGGCACATCGAACTGCCGGGCGATTTCGCCGATGGTAACGGGGAGGGTGCGGTCCTGATAGGTCAGATAGATCATGACGCGCAACCCCAGGTCGGTGAAACGAGTGAGTTGCATAGGCATAGGACTCCAGTGGGGACCAGGCGAGCCTGTAATGTACATTATAAATGTGTATTACAGGCTCGCTTAGCGGGCACTGCCGCATAAGTGATGCCGAGCGCTCCAGGCACTTCGGGGCGGACCCGCCGCATGCCCCCGCATTCTCCCCCGCTACCGCTCCACCCACTGACCCGAGTATCTGCTTGGCTCATGGACGCACTGGGACCAAGAGGCGCCCGGCATTCCAACCGACATCACGGAGAGTCACCTCGCTTGATGAGGATCAATAAAACTCATCTCGCCCAATAACATTCATTTACGGTGAATGTTATCCGCCTTAAGATTCATCGCAAATGAATCTTAAGGCCTGAGGAGGTTTTCATTCATGGCATTCACCGTCAAAAACAACATCCGCTGGGTTGGCAAACAAGATTGGGAATTGCGCGAGTTCCACGGTAGCGAATACAGCACCCATCGGGGCTCCAGCTATAACAGCTATCTGATCAAGGAAGAAAAAATCGCGCTCATCGATACCGTCTGGGCGCCTTACGCCGAAGAATTCGTCGCCAATCTGGCCAAGGAGATCGACCTCGGCGCTATCGACTACATCATCGCCAACCATGGCGAGATCGATCACAGTGGCGCCTTGCCGGCGCTGATGGCGCGCATCCCGGACACCCCGATCTACTGCACCGCCAACGGCGCCAAATCGCTGCGCGGCCATTATCACCAGGACTGGAATTTCCGGATCGTCAAAACCGGGGACAGTCTCGATCTCGGCAACGGCAAGCAACTGGTCTTCGTCGAGATGCCGATGCTGCACTGGCCGGACAGCATGGCCACCTACCTGACCGGCGACGCCGTGCTGTTCAGCAACGATGCCTTCGGCCAGCACTATGCCAGTGCCCAGATGTTCAACGACCTGTGCGATCCAGTCGAACTGCAGGAGGAGTGCATCAAGTATTACGCCAACATCCTGACGCCCTTCAGCCCGCTGGTCACCCAGAAGATTCACGAGGTTCTGGCGCTGAACCTGCCGATCGATATGATCGCCACCAGTCACGGCATCATCTGGCGCGACAAGCCGACCCAGATTGTCGAGCAGTACCTGAAATGGGCCGACAATTATCAGGAGAACCAGATCACCCTGGTCTACGACACCATGTGGAACGGCACCCGCATGATGGCCGAGGCGATTGCCGAAGGCATCCGCAAGGCCGACCGGGATGTCGTGATCAAGCTGTTCAACCTGTCCAACACCGACAAGAACGACGTCCTGACCCACGTGTTCAGGTCCAAGGCCATTCTGGTCGGCAGCCCGACCGTCAACAACGTGATGTTGCCGCACGTTGCCGCCCTGCTCGAGGAAATGACCGGCTTGCGTTTCAAGAACAAGGCGGCCGCCGCCTTCGGCACCCACGGCTGGAGCGGCGGGGCGGTGGAACGCATCACCAAGCGCCTGGACGACGCCGGTTTCCGCGTACTCAACCCCGGCCTCACCGCCGAATGGCGCCCAACCGACGACGCCCTCGCCCAGGGGGTGAGTTTTGGCGAGGCGTTTATCGAACAACTGGGCAAGACCGGGCAGAACACGGCGGGCGACCTGGCAACCTGCGCGGACAGCGGCAAGATGCGCTGCCAGACCTGCTCGTGGACTTATGACCCGCAACAGGGGGAAGCCACCCAGGGTGTTGCCGCCGGCACAGCCTGGCAGGACGTTGCGGAGACCTTCCTCTGCCCAGTGTGCTTCATGGGTAAAAGCGACTTCGTCCCTGCGTAACCGACCGCTCCCGGAGAAAATGCGATGAAAAAGCCTCTCGTCATCATCGGCAGCGGCCATGCCGGCTACACGCTGGCCAGGGCGTTCCGCCAACACGACACCACCACACCGGTCGTCGTCCTCACCGAGGATGGAGGCGAGTACTATCCCAAGCCGCAGCTGAGCCACGGATTTGGCCATCAGGCCAGTGTTGAGCAACTGGTCCAGAACAGTGCCACCGGCATGGCCGCCGAGCTGAAGATCATGGTGAGACCGCATACCCGGGTCAGCGCGATTGACTTCGCCGCCCAGAAGGTCTCGGCGGGAGAGGCACAGATCCCGTACAGCAACCTTGTCCTGGCAGTCGGCGCCGAGCCGTTCGTGCCGCCCATCGACGGCGATGGCGCGCAGGACATCCTGACCTTGAACAATCTGGAGCAGTACCGGCGTTATCTCGACAAGCTCAATCAGAGTGAACGCGTACTGGTCATCGGGGGCGGCCTGATCGGTACCGAAATCGCCCACGATATCTCCCTTTATAAACAGGTCACCCTAGTCGACCCTGGCACCCGCCTTCTGGAGCGTCTGGTGCCCGAGGTGGTCAGCCAGCGTCTGCACAGTGCCATTGGCTCGGTGACACTGCATTTGGGGACCGAGGTCAAACAGGTCAACCGAGCAGCAAGGGGATACCTCGTGACGCTTGCCGGAGGCGAAACGCTGGCGGTGGATGCCGTGGTCTGCGCCGCCGGCCTGAAACCCCGGCTTGGACTGGCAACCGGGCTGAAGACAGGGCGCGGGATCGTCGTCGATGCCTATTTACGCACTTCGGCCCCGCATGTGTACGCCCTGGGAGATTGTGCGGAAATCGAAGGGCAGATCCTGCCCTTCCTGCAACCGATCACGCTGTCGGCCAATGCCTTGGCCAAAACGCTGGCTGGCGATCTCACGGCGGTCCGCTTTGGCCCGCTGCCGGTGGCGGTGAAAACACCGCGTTACCCTATCCAGCTCGCCGGGGTCACACAAGGCAACACTCTCGACTGGCAGATCAGTGAAGGAGAAGACGGGCTAACCGCCCTCGCCCATCACGGCAACCAACTGGTCGGCTACGTGACCACCGGCACCCGTAACGGATTCAGTCTGCTACCCCAGCTCGTACGCCGATAAACGGCCATTCGAGATCATTGAATAAGCACCCTATGGGGCGGCGCTAACAGCTTGCCGCCCCACGGTAAAATCGGCTCCGCCTGGGTTCTCCGAGCCCTGCCCATGCTCGGTCCGTTTGCCGATCAGGTACGTGAGGCGAAACTGGACAGTCTGGGCCGATGCACTGGCGCTGCTGGGCAAGCATGTGGACTTCGTTCGATCGGCTCGCTGCCGCCAAGACCTTGATAGGCGTCGGCAGCATCGGGCAGATGGAGGTCATGCCAAGTCAATAACACTTCATGACGGCACTAACGACCTCTCGTGCCTGTTCGAGAACCTTTTCCAAAGGCTCTGTCGAATCGAGATCAACGATCGGAGCACCATTGAAAGACAATTTCGGCACGACGTTGATCTTCTTCTCTAGGGCAGCAAGCCGGTGGTCGGGCTTTCGTTTAAAGGCAGTTTCCAGATCGACGTTCAGTCGCAGCACGACATCGGGGCGAACCGCCGCCATCCTCTTGTAAAGCCAGGACTCCAGATGCATGAGCATCTTCGCTCCGAAGTCCGAGAGTTTCCGATCGGTCAAATGGGGGCCATCCATTTCCCCGGGCACGACTATCTGCGGATATCGATCCGTCAGAATCGCGCGCCCCAGACAGTGAAAGAAAGACATTCTCGTGAAGCGGACCACGCGCCTCATGGACGCTATGAACATGACCAGAGCGACCGGAAAAGATATGCCCTTCTGGCGGGCGGATGCGCCCACTTTGCTGATGCCGTTATCGACTTTCTTGCCCAGGGAAGAATGTTTGCGCATGGCTCGGCGCAGATTGCCCGTCTGTTTCCCGAGGTGGCACAGCGTCGTGGGCCTATAACCCGACATGAAGCTCAGTATTTCCTGGCTCACGGTCGATTTCCCGCTGCCATCCGACCCGACGATCGCGATGATTGGGGCCTTTCGCCCCGGCACCCTACTAAAATGCATGTGTTTATGGCTCACCAATTATGGATACCTCATCGCCCAACCACGTATTCCGTGGCAGCGGTGAAGTCCGGTGTTGAATGTTTTCGAGTCCGCAATATGTCTGTCGGGTGATCGGCAATCGGAGCCAGCTCTACCACCATCAGACGAGTGCCTATACTTCAGCCACGGATCTGTGCAGACCTTTCTGGGTCATTACCAAAGCCCGGATCCTGCTGGCGATCTCATCCGGCAGTTTGAACTTCTGCTTTTCATAATCGAGTTCTTTGCGCATTTCCTGCAGAACCAGCTCATCATGCATTTTCCCCATGAGTCCATTTATGGTGGCGAGGAAAAGAGAGAGTTCATCGAGTTCGGGAGATGGATATAGCGTGCGGCGTGTATCGTTCAGCGCTATGCGACGACTCACGATTTTACGTAACTCGTGAAACTGCCGAGCGGTAAGATATGTTTCTTCTCCCACGGCATCGGCAAGCTGCTGATTCTCTGTCGCGATATAGCGCTGGAAACTTTCGAGGGTAGAGAGCTGAGCCTTCACGAGGCTTTCATGCAACTCCCCGAAGAAACCAGGACGAAGTCGGCACCACAGTTTGATACCTCGCCAGAGAGTGCGCAGCTTCTGGCCGTTCTTGAAGGAATCCTGGAAGCCCCCCATGAGCCGAGTGATGGTATGAAGTCTCTCGGGGTACGAGTGCTGCTCACTATAGTTGGCACAGGCAAAACGGATCTGTTTGAAACGTGCGCGGATGAGCTTGAAGCTAGTGGTTTGTTCGGGCGTAGCCGAGCGATGGAAGGTGATGGCGGCGACAAGGCGGCGTGTATAAGACACATTCACACCGGAGACCAGAAGTTGCCAAGCAAGACGGTAACAATTAGCCAGTTCTACTACTGTAAAATCCGGCTCGGGCTTTCTCGGACAACATGCATCGAGAGTAATCACGTCGTTGTCCGAAATATTCTGCATCAAAGCCTTGAGTTGGGCTTCGGTGACTTTTGGAGACTCAAGAGAAAAAGAAGAACTCGGCATTAGAAAACGCTGCCTGCCTGCTTAAAATAATAATTTGTCTGGTTGCCTTGTGGGTTAACCCTTTTAACTTTATGCAACCCAGTAATCCATATGTTAAATTTGCGTTAAAATCAAAAATATTGTATCGACAGTATACGTGAGTTTCGCGTCGCTAAAACAGCGAGCCCCGATAAAAAGCCCTTCCCCAGGGACGCATAGCAGGCCGATGCCGGCCTGCGCGAGTTCGCGAACGTGCTGCTCGCCATCCCCCTCGACGCCTACTGTGCCCGCGAGTGCGACCCGCGGACTCGGGCTCCAGCCCCCGCCGGACCGGGATACAAGGGCGGGCATGGATCTGCCCCAAAGCAATCGGATCGGTCAGCGAGCCAGGCCGATATTTCGCGCTCGACGTGCCCATGATGAAGTCCGCCCTGCTGGGCGCCTTTCCCAGGCATCGCCCTTGCATGAGCGAGCCGCCCGGCTGGTTCGGTCGCGGCGCATCCCGTGCTCTGCCGCCAGGCGATCGACGGCCATTCACCCCATTCACCCCCCAAAAACAATCAGGAGTCTCTTGATGAAGCGTTTCGCCCTTCTCGCACTCGGCCTCGCCTGCTGCAGCGCCTATGCCCAGCCGTCCTTCACCGGCACGGACTACAGCGGCGTCTACGATTGCACCGGCGACGACCACCATGAGGGGAAATACACCGGCACCGTCACCCTCGATCTGGTCCGCGCGCAGAGCGCGGGCGAGTACGGCGCCTACCGCTTCAAGCTGGAAGTGCCCGGTTTCGGTGCATACCCGGGCCATGCCGCCGTGCAGGGCCAGCAGATGGCCGTGCATTTCGCCAATACCGATCAGTCGCAGAAGGACTACGGCACCGGCATCGCCTCGTTCGGCAAGAACCCGGCGGGCAAGTGGGCCTTCACCAAGTACTACTACCAGCCGGAATACAAGGGCGGGAACTACGGCATCGAGTCCTGCACCCAGAAGTGAACCGACGGCCCCGGAGTGGCCCAGGCCGGGCGCCCGCCCGGCACCGCTCCGGGGCATCGACCGGCCCGGACCAGTCCCGATGGGCGCTACCGGTGCACAGGCCCACGCCCTCCCTCACGCCCCCCGCCTCGCTCACGCCGGCCCGACGCCGATCTCCGCCCGCATGTCCGCCGGTGTCCGGAAATCGCCGGCCGCGCCGCGCATGGCCTCGGCCGGGCGGGGAAAGCCGCTGCGCTGGCCGTAGTCGGCGACGTGCATATCGCGCGGACGAACGTGCCGCTCGCTCAGGGAGCGGGCCGTGAGGGCTTCCAGCAGCGTGCAGCCGAGCAGCAGGGCCATGACCAGCCTGACGTTGTCGCGCTTGGGGTTGTCGGTGGACAGGCCCGGCGCCAGCAAGGCCAGATCCAGGGCGTTGCCGGCGAAGCGGGTGCGGATGGCCGGTGTCGGGTTGTCGCTCAGCGCACCTATCCCGTTGAGCATCTTTCCCGCACCGCAGGCACGCACCAGCGTTTCGCGGCCCTCCAGCCCCAGGGGACGGGTGATCCGGCGCGGGGCGAGGAGTTGCAGGAGCCCGATGCCCAGGGCGAAGTAGCCGAGGCCGCGGGCGAGCCGGTCGGAAGGGGCCAGGGATGAGGTGGCAAGGCTTTGCAGGGAATTCATGGCGTTCTCCTCAGGGCTTGAGCACCACCTTGATGCAGTTGTCGAGCTTGTCGCGGAACACCCGGTACATGTCCGGGCCCTGCTCCAGCCCCACCTGGTGGGTGATGACGAAGGACGGATCGATCTGCCCCGCCTCGATGCGCCGCAGCAGGTCGTCGGTCCAGCGGTTGACGTGGGTCTGCCCGGTGCGCACGGTCAGGCCCTTGTTCATCAGCGGGCCCATCGGCAGCTTGTCCACCAGCCCGCCGTAGACGCCGGGGATCGACAGCACCCCGGCCGGGCGGCAGACGTAGATCATCTCGCGCAGCACGTGGGGGCGATCGGTCTCCAGCATCACCGCCTGCTTGGCGCGGTCGTACACCGAATCTAGGGAGCGTGTGGCATGGGCTTCCAGGCCGACGGCGTCGATGCACTTCTCCGGGCCCTTGCCGCGGGTCAGCTCGTTGAGCCGCTCGAGCACGCTCTCCTCGTCGGAGTTGATGGCGATGGCCCCGCCGGCCTCGGCCATGGACAGGCGCTCCGGCACCCGGTCGATGCAGATCACCTGACGGGCGCCGAGCAGCACCGCGCTGCGCACGCAGAACTGGCCGACCGGCCCGGCGCCCCAGATGGCCACGGTGTCGCCGGACTGCACGTCGCACTGCACCACGGCCTGCCAGCCGGTGGGGAAGATGTCGCCGAGGAACAGCACCTGCTCGTCGCTGAGGCTGTCCGGCACCTTGATGTGAGTGGTGTCGGCGAAGGGCACCCGCACGTACTCGGCCTGCCCGCCTGCGTAGCCGCCGGTCAGGTGGCTGTAGCCGAAGAGGCCGGCGGTGGCGTGGCCGAAGGCCTTGTCGCCCAGCTCCCGGTTGCGGTTGCTGCGCTCGCAGACCGAATAGTTGCCGCGCAGGCACTGCTCGCACTCGCCGCAGAAGATGGTGAAGGGCACCACCACGCGGTCGCCCGGCCTGAGCCGGTGGACATCCGCGCCGACCTCCACCACCTCGCCCATGAACTCGTGGCCCATCACGTCGCCGCTTTCCATACCGGGGATGAAGTGGTCGTAGAGGTGCAGGTCGGAGCCGCAGATGGCGCAGCTGGAGACTTTGACGATGGCGTCGCGGGGGTCTTCGATGCTCGGGTCGGGGACCGTGTCGTAGCGGATGTCGTTCTTGCCGTGCCAGCAGAGCGCCTTCATGGATGCCTCCCCTGTGGATGGCTTCCCGGCAGCGCACGCGGCATCCCCTCGCGCGACGGCCTGGCCGGGCCTCGGGCATCGCCGCATCCTCGACGACGTTACAGGGTGGGACAGCGGGAAAGCGGCAAAAGGTTCAGCGGCGCGGCCCCCGCAACTCATCGGGTCGCCCGCGTCCCGCCGGGACGACGCGCGGGCCGCCGGGTCCATTCGTTTATCCATCCACCCCGCAGCGGAGGTAGAGCCATGACCAGGCAGGCCGATGTACTGGGCAAGGCGGTCCGGCAGAGCAGTCTCTGGCTCGACGAAGTGAGCGAACGGCTGGAGACCGAGGACCGGGAAACGGCTATGCAGGCGCTGCGCGCCGTGTTGATGTCGGTGCGCGAACGGATCGGCCCGGACAACGCAGCGCATCTGGCGGCGCAGTTGCCGGTGCTGATCCGGGGAATCTTCTACGACGGCTTCCGCCCGGCGGCCGAGCCGAGCAAGGAGCGCACCCGCGAGGCCTTCCTGGCCAAGGTGCGCGGGGCGGTGACCCACCTCGGCGTCGAACCCGAGCAGGCGACCCGAGCGGTGCTGGCGGTGATGGCGCGCCACATCGACCCGAACGAAGCGGCCAAGGTGGCCGACCTGTTCCCGGCCGAGCTGCGCGACCTGTGGCCCGACGGCGAGCGGCGGCCCTGAAGCCAACCGCCGGCCGAGGTCTCAGGAACCGGGCTGCAGGGTCACCCGGACCTCGCGCTGCTGGTCGCCGCGGGTCACGGAGAGCCGCACCTGATCGCCGATCCGGTAGTCGTCGAGGGTCGCCAGCAGTTGCTCGACCGTCTTGACCTCCTGGCCCTCCACCGCGGTGATGACGTCGCCGGGCACGACGCTGCCGTCGCGGGCGAAGCCCACGCCCTTGAGCCCCGCCGCCTCGGCGGCCGAGCCGCGGGGCACGCCGAGGACGAAGACGCCCTCGACGCCGGTCAGCTCGGTGAGGCGCTGGTTGGCGCCGGTGTCCACCTCGATGCCCAGGACCGGCTGCAGGTACTTCCCGGTCTTGATGATCTGCGGCACCACGCGGTTGACCGAGTCCACCGGCACGGCGAAGCCGATTCCGGCGGAAGCGCCGCTGGGGCTGTAGATCGCGGTGTTGATGCCGATCAGGCGGCCGGCCGAGTCCAGCAGCGGTCCGCCGGAGTTGCCCGGGTTGATCGCGGCGTCCGTCTGGATCAGATGGTTGATGGAGGGGCCGCCGTCGCCCGCCAGGCTGCGGTCCAGAGCCGAGACGATGCCGGTGGTCAGGGTCCAGTCGAGGCCGAAGGGGTTGCCGATGGCGAAGACCTTCTGGCCCACCCTCAGATCGCTGCTGGTGCCCAGCGGCACCGGCGGCGGCCGCTTGAAGCCCACGCCGATGCGCAGCACGGCGATGTCGTGCTCGGGCGAGGTGCCGACCAGGGCGGCCTTGAAGCTGCGCCCGTCGGCCAGCTTGACCAGCGCCTCGCTGGCACCTTCCACCACATGGTAGTTGGTGACCACGTGGCCCTCGTCGTCCCAGATGAAGCCCGAGCCGGTGCCCCGCGGCACCGAGAACACGTTGCGGGTCCAGAAATCCACCACCTGCGCCCGGGTGGTGATGAACACCACGGAATGCCGGGCCTTCTCGAACAGCTCGATGGTGGACTTCTCGTCGGCCGCCAGATCGCCCCGGGCCTGGACCACGCGCGGCGCGGCATCGGTGGTGGTGCCGAGCCACAGGGGGAGATCCGGCAGCCCGCGCCAGAGCACGGTCAGCACGCCGGCGGCCAGCGTGACGCCGAACAGACGGGCGAGGAAACGGTCGCGCATGAAACAACTCCTGCTGGATGTGCCGATGAACGAGGCCGGACCTGGACCGGGTGCCCTCCTCCGACTCGCCGGCCGGAGAGGCGCGGTAGCGGCCCATGGCCAGTACCCAGTCCTACTTTACCGCGTCCGGCCGGATCGCGGATCGCCTGCGAAGAGCGTTCTCAGGCCTCCCGCGCCGCGACCGGCACGGCCCGCTCCGTGCCCAGCACCAGGGCGATGCCGCCGAGCACGGCCACGGCGGCGAGGGCCAGGCGCAGGCTCAGGGCCTCGCCGAGCAGCAGGGCACCGGCCAAGGCGGCGAGAATCGGCACGCTGAGCTGCACGGTCGCCGCCTGCAGGGAGCCCAGCCCGCGCAGGGCGCTGTACCAGACGGCGTAGCCGAGCCCCGAGGTCAGCGCGCCGGAGAGCAGCGCGTAACACAGCCCAAGCGGGTCCGGCTGGCTGTGCGCCGCGAGCGCCAGGCTGAGCAGCAGGGTCAGCGGGATGGCCCGGAGAAAGTTGCCGGCGGTGGCGGCCAGCGGATCGGCGGCACCGCGCCCGAGCAGCGAGTAGACCGCCCAGGCCAGGCCGGCCAGCAGCATCAACACGGCCCCGCCCGGAGCCGGAGCACCGGCGCCCGGCAGCAGCAGGGCGACCAGTCCGCCGAGGGCCAGCAGCAGCCCGCCGCAACCCCAGGCGCCCAGGCGCTCGCCGCGGCGCAGACCATGCAGGAGCATGCCGAGCTGCACCGCGCCGAACAGCAGCAGCGCGCCAACGCCGGTATCCAGCTGCCGATAGGCGAAGGAGAAGCCGGCGGCGTAGACGAACAGCGCGCAGGCGCCGGCCCAGCTGCCGCCCTTCTTCGCCGGCTGCGATCCCAGACGCAGCAGCAGCCAGAGGGTCAGCGCGCCGGCGAGGAGGCGCACGCCGGTGAAGCTGGCCGGATCGAGGGCGGTGTCCCGCAGGGCGAGACGGCAGAGCAGCGAATTGCCGGCGAAGGCCAGCATGGCCAGGGCGGTCGCCAGCAGGGTGCGGACAGGCATGGGGCGTCCCTTCGTAGGGTCCGTTTTCCGTCCAGTCTAGCCGCTGTGCCAGCGGACCGGCACCGGCGCCGCGCCACTACGGCAGGCGCCGGCCGCTCCCGAAGATCCGCCTCAGCCTGCGTGGGGCGAGAACAGCTTCAGGCCCGCCACCCCGCCGACGATCAGCATCAGGCAGGCGATGCGCCCCAGGTTGGCCGGCTCGCCGAGGAAGGCGATGCCGTAGACGGCGGTGCCCACCGCGCCGATGCCGACCCACACCGCGTAGGCGGTGCCGACCGGCAGGGTGCGGGTGGCCAGGGACAGCAGGTAGAGGCTGAGGCCGATGAAGAAGACGCAGTAGAGGGTCGGCCACGGCCGGGTGAAGCCCTGGGTCCTGGGGATCACCGCGGCGTAGCAGATCTCGCTGAGGCCGGCGCACAGGAGCAGCCACCAGCCGGCACTGGAACCACCGAACATTCATGCCTCCTCGTGGCGCGGAGGCAAGCCGCCGCGCCCGGAATCGTGCGCCTGCCCGATGCCCCGGGCAGGCGCCGGAAAAAGATGGGCGGCCGCACAGACAAGCCGTGAAGCCGCCCTGTTCCCTTGCCCCAGGAACGCTGCTACGAACCGGCCGGAGCCCCGTGACGGGTCACGGGGCGGCGGACCGGCTCCGAAAACCTCAACCCTTGGCGGTGCGCTTCTTCTTCTCCGGATCGTCGAACGGCATGGTGTGGGCGATGGCCTTGACGTTCAGGCTGCCGCGCACTTCCAGGGCGGTGCCCTGCTCGGCGTAGGCCACGTCCATCCGGGCGATGGCCATGGACTTGCCGGTCAGGCGCGAGTAGACGCCCGCGGTGATCAGGCCCACCTGCTTGCCGTCGGCCCACAGGGTGTCGCCGCCGGCCGCCGCCTGCTGGCCTTCCAGCAGCACGCCGAAGATCTTGAAGCGCTCCTTGCCCTTGAGCCTTGCATGTTCCAGGCCACCGCGGAACTCGCCCTTGGTCGGCGACACGGTGAAGTCCAGCCCCAGCTCCCAGAGGGTGTCGCCGGCCGCCTGGTCGGCGAAGGGATACATCTCGGAGTTGTCGTAGGGGAAGAACAGCAGGTAGCTCTCCACCCGCAGCCAGTCCAGCGCGGTGAACGGGCAGGGAATGATGCCCATGGACTTGCCCTGCTCCAGGATGGTGTCCCAGATCAGCGGCGCGTCGGCGGCCTTGCAGAAGATCTCGTAGCCGCGCTCGCCGGTGTAGCCGGTGCGGGAGATCATCACCGGGCAGCCGAACAGCTTGGTCTGCATGTGGTGGAAGTACGGCAGGTCGCGGATGCCCGGCACGTGCTCGGCGAGGAAGTCCACCGCCAGCGGGCCCTGCAGGGACAGGTCGTGCAGGTCGTCGTCGAACAGCACGGCGACCTGGCGGCCCTGGGCCGAGCGGACCAGCATCTCGTGGCCACTGCCGGCGCCGTGCACCACCATGAAGGCGTTCGGGCCGGTGCGGTAGATCACGCAGTCGTCGACGAACTTGCCCTGCTCGTTGAGCATGGTGGCGTAGACCGACTTGCCCGGGTACAGCTTGGAGACGTCGCGGCTGGTGGCGTACTCCAGCAGGGATTCGGCGTGCGGGCCGACGTAGTGCACCTTCTTCAGGCCTGATACGTCCATCAGACCGGCGCGGGTGCGGATCGCCTCGTGGGCGTCGGCCAGGTCGACGGACTCGTAGGTCCAGGCGGTGCCCATGCCGTTCCAGTCTTCGAGCTTCGAGCCTAGGGCGCGGTGACGTTCGCCGAGGGCGGAAATGCGCCAGGAATTGGCCATGTTGATTCTCCTTGAGTCTTCTGGGCGGCGCCGGGCCTTCCGGCGCACGCAAGGGTTGTCGCGGGGCGGACCGCTGCGGCCGCCCGCCCGTGGAAATCGCTGGTTCTGCGGGCAGCGCCGGAGCCTGCCCGCCCGTCGGCTACGCCGCGGCTTCGGGGTCGTACTGGCGCAGCCAGTCCACCACCGTCTGCCGGTAGCGGGAGAGGCCCTTGTAGTCGGCCAGCGCCTGCGGCAGGTCGCGCAGCACGCGGTGCAGACGCTGGGCCCAGGCCGGGTTTGTAACCAGCTCCTCGAGGCTGATCAGGTAGGTCCGGATGCTGAACATCAGCGCGTTGCTGCGCGCCAGACGGGCCATGAACTGCAACTCGACGCGCAGGTGCACCAGGCGGCCGACGTTCTCCGGGGTCACCATGCCGCGCTCGCGGCCCCACTCGTGGAAGGTCTCGGAGGAGGTGTCCAGCCGCGGGTTGATGGTCATGGTCCAGTTCAGGCGGCGCACCGGGCGGTCCACCTGGATGTTCAGCAGGTACTTCAGGGCGCGGTCGAACACGCCCAGCTCGTGGGCCATGGGCACCGGCGAGTGCCACTGCTTGAAGCTCATGCCGGCGTCGAAGGCCAGCGACCAGTCGGCGGGGCCGGTGACGATGCCGGCATCCATGAACAGGTCGTTGTCGCGCTGATCGAGCAGGGCGAAGTCGCCCTGCACCTGGCGGCCGATGTACTCCAGCGGCTCGTACGGCAGGGTGTCGGCGTCGCCGAAGGTGAAGCTTTGGCGGATGTCCTGGACGTGGTTTTCCCAGGTCCACTGGTCGCCGTCACGGGTCAGGCGGAACAGCTCCGGATAGTCGGCGGCCAGGTGGGTCATGATGACTTCCAGGGTGTCCCAGCAGGCCTCGTGCATGTGCGGCATGACGATGCAGCGCTGCGGGTCCTTCTGCAGCACCTTGGCGCGCTCGGTGGTCTCCGAGCGGTAGTGCTCGTCGATGTCGAACCAGTGCTCGTAGATCGAGCCCGGCGCGCCGGGCGTGGCCGGCTCGATGTTCACCGAATACATGTACTGGTCTTCGGGGAACGGGAAGGGAAAGCGGGCGATGGCCTCGGGGCTGTTACGGAAGGTGAAATCGTCCCGGTAGCTTTCCAGGGGTTTCAGGGTGACCGGCATGGAGACTCCTCCTATAAGTCGAGCGTAAGGGTGCTGCCACAACGGCCGCGGGAGACACAGGGCATCAGGGCGGTGGCGCGCTCTTCCTCGCTGAGGTAGCTGTCGCGGTGCTCCACGTCGCCCTTCAGGAAGGGGGTCGTGCACTGGCCGCAGACGCCGCCGCGGCACAGGTTGGGAACTTCCACCCCGGCCTGCTCCAGCGCTTCGAGCAGGCTGGTGTCGCCGGGGACCTCGATGCGCTTGCCGCTGGAGGCCAGTTCGGCGACGAAAGGCGAGCCGGGCTCGGCCGCGGCGAAGGCTTCCCAGTGCACCCGCTTGTCGGCCCAGCCCAGGCGGGCGGCGGTTTCACGTACGTCGTCGATCAGGGCCTGCGGTCCGCAGACGTAGACATGGCTGCCCAGCGGCCGCTCGGCCAGCGCCTCGCCCAGGTCTAGGCGCCGCCCGGCGGCGGCGTCGTAGGCGTGGAAGCGCTCGCCCAGGCGCTCGGCCAGCTCGGCGCGGTAGGCGTCGGTCAGGCCGCCGCGGCAGGCGTAGTGCAGCTCGAAGCTGGCGCCGCGGCGCTCCAGTTCGGCGATGTAGGCGAGGAACGGGGTGATGCCGATCCCGCCGGCCACCAGCACGTGATGGCGGGCCTGGGAGCTCGGCGCGAACAGGTTGGCCGGCGGCGAGAGCTGCAGGCGGTCGCCCTCCTTGACCTGCTCGTGCAGGAAGCGCGAACCGCCGCGGGAGTCGTCCTGCAGGCGCACGGCGATACGGTAGCTCGAAGGCTCGGACGGGTCGCCGAGCAGCGAATAGGCGTTGCGCAGGGCGCGGCCGGGCACCGGCAGGTGCACCTGCACGTGGCTGCCGGCGGAGAAGCGCGGCAGCTTGCCGTCGACGGCGGCAAAGGTGAATTCGCGCACCAGCGGCGTCAGCTGGCGGATGGTCTTGACTTCGACGTCGAGCAGCGGGTTCATGCCTTGTCCTCCCCGTGCGGATGGTCCGGATCGATGCAGACGCCCATGTAGGCGCCGAGACGCTGGGAGAAGTGATCGCGCACCAGCAGGTGCACACCGCAGCCGGTGCAGACCGTCTCCCCTTCGGCGCCGATGCTCTGCCGGGTCGAGCAATGCACGCAGTACATCTCGCGGCGCTCGCCGGTCTTAATCAGTTCGATTTCCTCGCCCAGGAGGCCGGCGTTGCGCGCCAAGGCGCTGACCTGCCAGAGGAAGCTCTCGTCGCCGCAGACGTACAGACGGGTGCCCACCGGCGACCAGGACAGCAGATCGCGCAACTTGGTTTCGAGCATCTGCGGATCGTTGCAGCCCTGCCCGGCATCGCCCTGCAGGCTGAGCATCGTCAGCGGCTGCCCGGCGGACTGCAGGCGCTCGTGCAGATCGGCGGCGGCCTGCAGGGTCGCGTTCTGCACGACCAGCAGGCGCCGACTGGCGGGCAAGATCGTTTCTGGTAACGGCGCGTACACCGGCTTGCTGGCCATGGTTCCGGCAGCTTCGTGACTCATCGTGTGACCCTCGCGCAATTCGGCCGATCAGGGCGCTGTCCTGGAGCCGAAAAAATTATCGAGAAGAACATTTTGTTCATCACAGGAAAGCATCATGCATGCCAGGATTTAGTAACTGCATGATTTACAAGGGCTTTTATTTGTTTGAACACGAAAAGCGTGGATTTCAGCGCTGACGGAGCGCCGATTCGTGCACAACCCTTGATCGCGGACGCCCGAAAAGGCGCCATTTGGATGCAGCCGGGGAGAAAAATCCCCGGACGTGCGGCGATGCCCATGAGCCTTTTGCGGGGAAAGAAAGAGTCCGCCAAGACTGGCCGAACCCGTGAACCGTGGTTATCGACGGACCGCCGTTAATTAGGGAAGAGGCACCTCGCCGCAATAGCCTTATATTCAGTAAGGCCATTGCTCGACCCTACCCGGAAACAATCCCGACCACTAACTAAAAGCAACTTTCTTCTATTGCCGAAAGAGTCAACCCGAACACTCTCGCGTATTCCGAGCGGAACTCGGAAAGTTCCGATTCCGCAACTAACGACACGCCCGCTATATTCGCCGCCCGCACCGAACACCGACCGGAAAATAAATAATCCCATTTCAGTGCATCTCGCCTGATAACAAACCAAAACGGGGCACACGTATTGGCGGGGCCTTGGGACCTGTTCTTCATCCAATTGCAACCGGAAACACCCAAAGCAGTGCACCAACCTTCATGCAATGCACTTCCTTGATGCATTTCTACCCGTCATGGCCCGCTGCCACGGCCATTTCCCTCGTTTCCATGGATTTTTCACAAGTTGGCAAGGCATGTGCTTAGGAGGTTCCCGAGCTAGCGTAAAAGCAAATAAGCGCTGACACGCCGCACACAACTTTGACTCTTGCTCTCGATGAAACGAAGAACAACTTCGGAAGCCGCCGGAAATGGATAGCCAGGCAACTGCTAACAGTTCCGATCGAACATCGAGCGCATGTATCGAACGAATTAGAGACTGAGGGGAGATAAAACAATGGCAGGAAGTATCCGCCCGATAACCAGGCTGGCCTCCGCCGGCGCGCTGGTCGCAGGGTTGCAGCTGATGGGCGGCACGGCAGCCCATGCCTTCGAGGTTTACTCCGACGAGGAAAGCAAGACCAAGCTGGACGCCAAACTCAGCGCTGTGTACGGCTTCTTCAGCAGCCAGAAGAGCTACAACGGCTTCGCTCAGGGCCAGCAGCACCATGGCCGGACCAACTGGCACGAAGGCTATGCAAAGTACGGCGTGTACGGCGAAACCGGCTTCGGCCTGCCGGCCGGCAGCACCATCTACGGCGGCCTATCCGCCATTTCCAGCGGCACCTGGGGCGACGGCGACGCCGGCGGCTTCAGTAGCGGTCACGAATACCGCACCGCCTTCGAAGAAACCTACGGCGGCTGGAAATCCGGCAATCTCTTCCCCTTCCTCGGCGAGAACGGTCTGGACATCTCCGGTGGTAGCCAGAACCTGGTGATCGGCAAGGGCTTCATCATCAACAACGACATGTTCCAGTACGGCGACACCTTCGGCAAATCGTACGACCGCGGCGGCATGTACTACCTCTCCGGCCGTTCGGCGTTCGACAAGACCGCCGTGGTGCGCGTGGGCGGAGCCAGCGGTCCGCGCGGCGAGTTCGCCTGGGTCAAGTCCGACAACATGGGCCAGGGCGCCATGGAATTCGCCTTGGCCAACCTGGAGTACAACGCCGAAAACAGTTCCGTGGCCTTCATGTACTTGAAGGGTATCGACGTCAGCCAGAGAGCCGCGCGCGAGTTTGCCGACTACTTCGCCGAGCGGGACGGCATGGACCTGTACAACCTGCGCGGCAGCACCAACGCCGGCATCGAGAACCTGACCCTCGACATGGAACTGGTCTACGAGGACAAGGTCAGCGACGGCTTCGCCGGCTATGCGGCAGCGGCCTACGACTTCGCCGACGTGGCCTGGACCCCGCGCCTGAGCTACCGCTACTCGCGCTTCTCCAAGCACTACGACGCACTGTTCTTCGGCTACCAGCGCTACGGTACCTGGTGGCAGGGCGAGGTCGCCGGCGACTACTCCGGCCCGTACAACATGAACAGCGATATCCACCAGCTGAGCCTGTTGCTGCACCCGCACGAAACCGTGACCCTCGGTGCCAACGCCTACCACTTCCACACCATCGACAGCCACCAGAAATACGCTGGCAACAACGTCAACGCGTCCGGCGACGAACTGGACCTGTACATGGAATGGGCGCCGACCCCGACCTATTACGTCGCCCCGCTCCTGGGCCTCTACAAGCCGCATCATGACCGTGCCCACGGCGGTACCCAGAACGGCGACAACAACCTGAACGTCTACCTGCAGATGATCGTCGGCCTGTACTTCTAAGCGACAGTCAGCCCGTAAGCCACAGCCGGAGCGAACCCGGGGCCTCTTCCGGATTCGCCCTTTCCAAAGGTGCAGCCATCTGCACCTTTCTTTTTTTCCGGACGGACGACGCCCGGATACCGCCCGCAATCTCCCGCAGCCCGGCGCCGCGACGAAAACACGCTCCCTTCCCCCGGCATTTCCCGACGAGTGGTAGCATCCCCGCGAATACCGGGGGATATGTCCATGAGCCGTACCTTGATCGCCTACCTGATGGGCGCCGCCCTGCTGACGGCGGCGAGCGCCGGAGCACGGGCCACCACACTGCGCTGCTCCGACGGACTGGTCGACGAGGGCGATCTCAGCGCCGAGGTGCTGCGCAAGTGCGGCGAGCCGGACGACCGCGAAGTGATAGGTCCGGCCCTCGACAACCGCGGATATCCCGTGCGCGGCTCGGCCACCATCGAGCACTGGGTCTACGGCCCGCACAACGGCATGTACCAGTACCTGCGCTTCATCGACGGGCGGCTGGTGGAGACCAGGAACAAGCGCGACGACTGAGTCGCCGTCCCCGACGGGAAAAAGCAGGTCCGCCTACTGACGGGCGGAAGTCTCCGGCCGGTACAGGCGCACGTTCTCCTGCTCGTTGGGATCGTTGCGGGCGATGATGGCAACGGCGCTTTCCGTCTGGCTCAGATTGCGCGGCTGGTGCGGCACGCCGGCGGGAATGAAGAGGAAGTCGCCCGCCTCGTTCACCACCGACTTCTCCAGGCCCTCGCCGTAGCGGGTTTCCACCCGGCCCTGGAGCAGGTAGATGGCCGTTTCGAAGCCCTGGTGATAGTGCGGCTCGGCCTGCGCCCCCGGCGGGATCACCACCCGGTGCATGCAGATGCCGGTGGCGCCGGCGTTGCGCCCGGAGATGCCGAAGAAGGTCGGCAGCCGCTGCAGCGTTTCCGAGCTCGCCTCGGGCCGTACCGTGACCAGATCCCCGCCCATGGCCTCACCTCCGCCGTCGAACCGTTTTTCCCCGCACAAAGCAAAACGCCGGGCAATGCCCGGCGTTCCGTTGTCACTGCGTGCTACTCAGACACTGTAGGCCCGCTCGTTGTGCTCCGCCAGGTCGAGGCCGATCTCCTCATCCTCCTCGGCCACGCGCAGGCCGATGATCAGGTCGACCACCTTGAGGATCACCCAGCTGACCGCGAAGCAGTAGACGAAGGTGAAGGCCACGCTCTTGATCTGGGCCCAGACCTGGGTCACGACCTCGGAGCCCTCCACGTAGCCGCCCAGGCTCGGCGCGCAGAACACGCCGGTGAGGATGGCACCGATGATGCCGCCCACGCCGTGCAGGCCGAACACGTCCAGGCTGTCGTCGTAGCCCAGGCGCTGCTTGAGATGGGTCACGGCGAGGAAGCAGCCCATGCCGGTCAGCAGGCCGATGGCAAGGGCGCCGCCCGGGCCGACGTAGGCGCAGGCCGGGGTGATGCCGACCAGGCCGGCCAGGGCGCCGGAGGCCAGACCCAGGGCGCTGGCGCGGCCGGTCTTGATCATCTCGATCAGCATCCAGCCGACGATGCCGGCGCAGGCGCCGAGCTGGGTAGCCAGCATGGTCACCCCGGAGAGGTTGCTGACCCCAGCCACCGAGCCGACGTTGAAGCCGAACCAGCCGACCCACAGCAGCGCGGCGCCGGTCATGGCCAGCGGCAGGTTGTGCGGTTTCATGGCGGTATGCGGATAGCCCTTGCGCTTGCCCAGCATCACGCAGGCAGCCAGGGCGGCGACGCCCGAGTTGATGTGCACCGCGGTGCCGCCAGCGAAGTCCAGCGCGCCCCAGTTGTGCATCAGCGCACCCGGGCCGCCCCAGACCATGTGCGCCATGGGCGCGTAGACGAAGGTGAACCACAGGGCCATGAACACCACCGCGGCGACGAACTTCATGCGCTCGGCGAAGGCGCCGGCGATCAGCGCCGGCGTGATGATGGCGAAGCTGAGCTGGAAGGTGATGAACACCCCTTCCGGCATGCCCAGCACCAGGCTGTCGGCCTTGAGGCCGGCGAGCATCACGCGCTCGAGCCCGCCGACGAAACTGTGCAGGTTGAATTCACCGGCGACCATGCCGGTCGTGTCGATCACCAGGCTATAGCCGTAGATCACCCAGAGCACGCCGATCACGCCGGCGGCACCCAGGCACTGGGTGAACACCGAGAGCATGTTCTTGGCCCGCAACATGCCGCCGTAGAACAGTGCCAGGCCGGGCAGGCACATGCAGATCACCAGCGCGGTCGCGGTCATCATCCAGGCGCTCACGCCGGTATCCAGGGTTTGCTCCTCGGCGTACGCCAGGGGGGCGAACACCGTCAAGAGCAGTGGCAATGCACGACCGAGCGTGCGGCGTAATGGAGTGATCAACATCGTATAGCTCCTGAAGCGTGGGGAAATCTTGTTGGCAGCTTTCGAGTGTTGCATTCGGTAAGCGATGGACCCGGACCCTGGTCGCCGAAACCTCGGCTCGGGCCTCTTCTTTCTCCATCCATCGCCCGAGGAATCTATCGGAACGGCGGCCGGCACCCTCCCCCGGTGCACGGAGCCTGTCGGCCGCCGTCCGTCCCGCTTAGTAGGTACCCTGACCCGGGACCCAGCCGGTGCCGGCCAGCGGTACGCGGGCCATGGCCGCCGCCTCGACGGTCAGCGCCACCAGGTCTTCCGGATCGAGGTTGTGCAGGTGCGACTTGCCGCAGGCGCGGGCCATGGTCTGGGCTTCCAGCACCAGCACGCGCAGGTAGTTGGCCAGACGGCGACCGCCCTCCACCGGATCGAGGCGCTTGGACAGCTCCGGATCCTGGGTGGTGATGCCGGCCGGGTCGCGGCCGTTCTGCCAGTCGTCGTAGTAGCCGGCGGCCGAACCGATCTTCTTCAGTTCGTCGTCCAGGCGCGGGTGGTTGTCGCCCAGGGCGATCAGCGCCGCGGTACCGATCGCCACCGCGTCGGCGCCCAGGGCCATGGCCTTGGCCACGTCGGCGCCGGTGCGGATGCCGCCGGAGACGATCAGCTGGACCTTGCGGTGCATGTCCATTTCCTGCAGGGCCTGCACGGCCTGCGGGATGGCGGAGAGGATCGGGATACCCACGTGCTCGATGAACACTTCCTGGGTGGCCGCGGTGCCGCCCTGCATGCCGTCGAGGACGATCACGTCGGCGCCGGCCTTCACCGCCAGCTTGACGTCGTAGTACGGGCGGCTGGCGCCGATCTTCACGTAGATCGGTTTTTCCCAGTCGGTGATCTCGCGGATCTCGGCGATCTTGATCGCCAGGTCGTCCGGACCGGTCCAGTCCGGGTGACGGCAGGCGCTACGCTGGTCGACGCCGATCGGCAGGCAGCGCATGCCGGCGACGCGCTCGGTGACCTTCATGCCCAGCAGCATGCCGCCGCCGCCCGGCTTGGCGCCCTGGCCCAGCACCACTTCGATGGCGTCGGCCTTGCGCAGGTCGTCCGGGTTCATGCCGTAGCGCGACGGCAGGTACTGGTAGACCAGGTGCTTGGACTGGCCGCGCTCTTCCGGGGTCATGCCGCCGTCGCCGGTGGTGGTGCTGGTGCCGGCGATGCTGGCGCCACGGCCGAGGGCTTCCTTGGCGTTGGCCGACAGGGCGCCGAAGCTCATGCCGGCGATGGTGACCGGAATCTTCAGGTGGATCGGCTTCTTGGCGAAGCGGGTGCCGAGCACCACTTCGGTGCCGCACTTCTCGCGGTAGCCTTCCAGCGGGTAGCGGGACATGCTGGCGCCGAGCAGCAGCAGGTCGTCGAAGTGCGGCAGCTTGCGCTTGGTGCCGCCGCCGCGGATGTCATAGATGCCGGTTTCGGCGGCGCGCTGGATTTCCTGGATGGTCAGGCGATCGAAGGTGGCGGATTCGCGCAGCACCGGAGGTAATTTTTCGCTCATGTCTGTACTCCTCGTGGCCGGATGGCTGTCTGTGCGCCATCCGGACCTGAATCGGTGATGATCAGTAGGCGGACGCGTTGTCGACCTTGAAGTTGTAGAGCTGGCGGGCCGAGCCGTAGCGCTTGAAGCTGGCCGGGTCCTCGGCGAAGCCGGCGCGGTTGAGCAGCTCCTTCAGCTCCTCCAGGTGCTCGGCGCGCATCTCCTTCTCGATGCAGTCGGAGCCCAGGGACTTGACCGTGCCCTTGACGTAGATGCGGGTCTCGTACAGCGAGTCGCCCAGCGCGTCGCCGGCGTCGCCGCAGACCACCAGACGGCCGGCCTGGCCCATGAAGCAGCTCATGTGGCCGATGCTGCCGCCGACCACGATGTCGACGCCCTTCATGGAGATGCCGCAGCGCGCGCCGGCATCGCCCTCGATCACCAGCAGACCGCCGTGGGCGGTGGCGCCGGCGGCCTGGGAGGCGCTGCCCTTCACCCGCACCACGCCGGACATCATGTTCTCGGCCACGCCGACGCCGACGTTACCGTGCACGGTGATGGTGGCCTTCTGGTTCATGCCGGCGCAGTAGTAGCCGGCGTGGCCCTGGATATCGATGGTCAGGGCTTCGTTCACGCCCACGGCGAGGTTGTGCTTGCCGGCGGGGTTGTTCACCACCCACTCGCGCTCTTCGAGGGTTTTCGCCTGGTCGTGCAGGGCCTGGTTCAGTTCGCGCACTTCGGCAGTGGAAAGATCGATGGTTTTCATGTGTGCGCTCCTCAGGCGGACTTGCGTTCCCAGATGTACATGGTGGCCGGTTCGGGTTCCCAGACCTTGGCCTTGTCGATGCCCGGCAGGCTGGCCAGCGCCTGGTATTCGGAGGCCATGGCCACGTAGTCGTCGGTCTCGGCGAGGATCGCCGGCTTGCAGGCGATCGGGTCGCGGATCACGGCGAAGCCGTCGCGGGTGCCGATGGCGAAGGTGTAGAAGCCGTCCAGGTCTTCCAGCGCGTGGTCCAGCGCTTCCTTGAGGCTGTCGCCTTCGCGCAGGCGCCAGGTCAGGTAGCCGGCGGCCACTTCGGTGTCGTTCAGGGTTTCGAAGGTGATGCCCTTGCGCTTGAGCTCCTGGCGCAGGCGGCTGTGGTTGGACAGCGAGCCGTTGTGCACCAGGCAGAGGTCGGCGCCGGTGGAGAACGGGTGGCTGCCTTCCATGGTCACCGCGCTCTCGGTGGCCATGCGGGTATGGCCGATGATGTGGCTGCCCTTCATCTTGGACAGGGAGAAGCGCTCGGCGATTTCCACCGGCAGGCCCATGCCCTTGAGGATCTCGATGCTCTGACCGGCGCTCATGATGCGCACCTCGGGCGCCAGCTCGACGAGGGCGGCGCGTACCGCGGCCTCGTCGGCGTTGACCTTGAGCACAGCGGCGCTGGCGTTCTGGAACCACTCCAGGGAGCAGCCCAGGCGGCCTTCCAGCTCGCCCATCAGGGTCTTCCAGTCATAGTCGACGTCGACGCTCTGCAGGGTCAACTTGACCCAGCCATCCTTCACCTCGTCGCCGTAGATGGCGAAGCCCGCGCTGTCCGGACCGCGATCGGTCATGGCCAGCAGCATCGGCTCGAACAGCTTGCCGATCTGGGATTCCAGCGCCGGGTTTTTAAGGTAAAGACCTACGATTCCACACATGTTTACTCTCCTTCGGAGGCAGTCGACTGCCGCCACCGGGCGGCAGCCCGAAGCGGGTTAGAAGAACTCGGTGTAGCGCTGGACTTCCCAGTCGGAGACGTGGCGGCTGTATTCCACCCACTCCATGCGCTTGTACTTGATGAACTCGTCGACGATCTCGGCGCCCAGCACCTCGCGGAACAGCGGATCGGCTTCCAGGGCGTCGCAGGCTTCCTTGAGGCTCTGCGGCAGGGTCTTGATGCCGCGTGCGGCGATCTCTTCGAGACTCAGGTTGTAGAGGTTCTCGTTGCACACCTTGCCCGGCTCGAGCTGACGGTCGATGCCGTCGAGGCCGGCGGCGATGATCGCGGCGGTCACCAGGTAGGGGTTGCAGCCGGCGTCCGGCAGGCGGAACTCAATGCGCCCGTAGGGGATGCGCACCATCGCCGAGCGGTTGTTGGCGCCGTAGGTGATGAACGCCGGTGCCCAGGTCGCGCCGGACAGCGAGCGGCCCACCACCAGACGCTTGTAGGAGTTCACCGTCGGCGCGGCGAAAGCGCACAGCGCAGGCCCATGGGCCAGCAGGCCGGCCATGAAGTGGTAGGCCATCTTCGACAGGCCCATGCCGCTCGGGTCGCTGGCGTCGTGGAACAGGTTCTTGCTGGTGGCGCTTGAGATCGACAGGTGGAAGTGCATGCCGTTGCCGGCGCGCTTCGGATCGGGCTTGGGCATGAACGAGCAGATCATGCCCAGGTCGTTGGCGATCTCCCCCGCGGCCATGCGGAAGAAGGTGAAGCGATCCGCCGAGGTCATGGCGTCGCTGTAGGTGTAGTTGATCTCGAACTGGCCGTTGGCGTCCTCGTGGTCGATCTGGTAGATCTCGAAACCGACCGGCTGCAGAGCCTCGGTCAGCTTCTCGAGGAATTCGCGGGAACGCGACAGGCCCTTGTAGTCGTAGCAGGGCTTGTCCAGGTTGTCGCTGGCGTCCACCAGCTGCAGCTTGCCCGCCCCGTCGCGGCGGAACAGGCTGAACTCGGGCTCCAGGCCGGTGTTCAGGGTCCAGCCGCGGTCGGTCAGGCGCTGCACCTGCTGCTGCAGCACGTAGCGGGTGTCGTAGGGCCACGGCTTGCCCTCGACGTGGCCGATGCACAGCACCCGGCCGTAACCCGGCTGCCAGGGTACCGGGGTCAGGGTGGCCAGGTCGCCCACGGCCATGAAGTCCGGGCCATGGGGCTGCATGCCCATGCCGCAGATGGCGAAGCCGGCAAAGCCGGCGCCGCTTTCCGCGACGGCCTCAAGACCGCAGACCGGTACCGACTTGGTCTTGGCGGCGCCATGGATATCGACAAACTGCGCCAGCACGTACTTAATGCCGTGCTCTTCGATGATTCGCTGGGTTTCGCTTGGCAACATGGGGTTGGCTCCTTGTCCCTCCGGCCCTTTATTCCGGAAAGGAAATTAAGTTTCGCAAAAGGAAATGCAAGGGCCTTGCCAACTTGCCATGAGGCCCCGAAAGCCCCGCGAGAACTCGCTGCTCTTCTCTATCAGCAGGAAAAATGTTTTCATGCAGTGAAACTCGCACGGCCAAATTAGCACATTCTTAGTGCGAATTTTTTATTCTTGAACTGAAAAAGTGCAGGAGCCGCATGGACAAATCGACCGACCCCACGCCCCGCCTCAAGCTGGAGCAGTACCTGGGCATGCAGCTCAAGCGCCAGCGCCAGGCCCAGGAACTGAAAATCGCCGACGTCGCACGCATCGCCGGCATCAGCCAGGGCATGCTCAGCAAGATCGAGAACGCCCAGGTCTCCACCAGCCTCGACACCCTGAGCCGCCTCTGCGACGTGCTCGGCATGCCCATGTCCAAGCTGTTCAGCCAGTACGACCAGCAGGGCAGCAGCGCCCTGCTGGTGAAGGCCGGCGAAGGCATGGAGGTGGTCCGTCGCGGCACCGAGAAGGGCCACACCTACCACCTGCTCAACCACGTGCGCGGCCCGAAGAAGAACTTCGAGGCCTACCTGGTGGAGATGGGCGACGCCAGCGAGGAATTCCCGACCTTCTCCCACCCCGGCACCGAATTCCTCCATCTGCTGGAAGGCGAGCTGGCCTACCGCCACGGCAACCAGGTCTACCACATGCAGCCCGGCGACAGCCTGACCTTCGACGGCGAGGTGCCGCACGGGCCCGAGCAGCTGATGAAGGTGCCGATCAAGCTGCTGTCGGTGGTGAACTACGGGAAGGAGTGACCGTATAGATAGAAGGAGGGCCGAGCGGGCGGCATGCCCGATCGGCCCCTCCTCCGGCGCCGCCGCGCGAAGCGGCCGCGGCGCTCCTCAGCCGGCCGGCGCCTCGACCGGCGCAGGCTCCAGCAGATAGGCGAGCAGGGCCTCGATCAGCCGGTGGCCTTCGCGGTAGGCCTCCTCCGGGATGGCGGCCAGTTGCGCCGGGCTCTGCACGTAGGGCCCGGGCACCAGTTCACCCGCGCATTCCTCCAGCAGCTCGGCGACGATCGCCCGGGTGATCTCCGGGTGGAACTGCAGGCCGATCACCCGCCGCCCGAGCTGGAACGCCTGGTTGCGGCAGGCCGCGCTGGCCGCCAGATGGCGGGCGCCGGCCGGCAGCTCGAAGGTTTCCCCGTGCCAGTGCAGGGCGCTGAAATGCGCGGGGAAGCGGAAGCAGTCGTCAGACTCGGGCTGGGCAATGGCCTCGAGCGGGAACCAGCCGATCTCGGCCTGGCCGTTGCCGTACACCCGGGCGCCCAGGGCGCTGGCGATCAGCTGCGCGCCCAGGCAGATGCCCAGCACCGGCACGCCGGTGGCGATCGCCGCGCGGATGAACCCCTTCTCCTCGACCAGCCAGGGCAGTTCGGCCTCGTCGTTGACGCTCATCGGCCCGCCCATGGCGATCACCAAGTCGCAGGCCGCGGGATCGGGCAGCCGCGCGTCGGGCAGATAGAAGCGGGTGACCTCGATCTCGGCGCCGCGCGCCGTCAGCCATGCCTGCATGTGGCCGATGCCTTCGAAGGGGACGTGCTGCAGTACGTGCACTTTCATTGGGGGTTCCTGTGGCGAAGAAGTTCGATGCATGCCGGCCGGCGCCCGGAGCGCCTGGCGGCGATCCCGCCATGCACACTTCCTGCCGACCGATAGCGGAGCGAACCCCGGGCTGGGGAGCCCTTTCTGGCAGGCGAAAAAAAACGGCGCCATCGAGGCGCCGTTTTTTCTCAGAAACCCTTCCGTTTCCGTTGGTCATCGTCCTGATACATCGCGATCCTGCGATTTCCTGGCTGGCCATCCTTGCCGGCCTGTGCCGATCCGTCGGCACGGGGTGAATATTAAGAGGCGTCGTTCGGACGGGTAAGTGGCCGATGGCGCCAGTTGGCGTAAGCGATGACTTACACGCACGGCTTACAGCGCTTCGTCCGGAAAAAAGCGCCGCTCCGGGCCGGCTGCCAATCCGGATGTGGGGATGCGCGCAGATTTTTCCGAACGCTCGGGAGGATCGGGCGGCCGCCGACCGACTCACCCCGCTTTCGAGCGGGGCTTGGTTTTTTCGGGGACGTCCGGCGCCTCCCGCCGGCTCGCCGGATTGCTGCGCTCGTAGCGGTCCAGCAGCGGCTGGGTGGTGACGCCGTGGATCAGGATGCTCAGGGCGATCACGGACAGCGTGATATCGACGCAGTCGCCCGTCGCCTCCGGCGCCAGGCCGTGATTCAGCGCATAGGCCAGGTAGTAGAGGCTGCCGATGCCGCGGATGCCGAACCAGCCGATCAGCCGGTCCTGGGCCGCGCTGACCCAGTGCCGTCCCAGCAGCAGGCGGACGCTCAGGGGGCGGACGAGGACGAACAGGACCAGACCCAGGCCGAGCGCCCGCGCGTCCCAGTGCGACGAGAGCAGAACGCCCAGCAGAGTCACCAGCAGCACTTCCAGCGAGCGCTCGACCAGGTTGCCGAAGGCCAGCATGTCCCCCATCAGCACGCCCGCCGCGAAGGTCGGGTTGGACAGCTTGCTCCGGTCCGCTTTGCCGGTCGCGGCCACCGGAGCGCTCATGTGGCCGATCACCGGCAGGGCCTTCTCCTCGGCCGGAATCTTCGCGTGCTGGGAGGAGGAGAACTCCGCGCGGCGCAGCCCGACCCCGGCGGCGAAGACCGCGAGGAATCCCCAGGCGCCGACCAGGTCGGCCAGCACGTAGGCCATGCCGATCAGGGCCAGGGCGAGGAAATCGTTGGGCGAGAGGGTACTGTCGCTGTGCTTGGCCCGCAGATAGATGGACAGGCGGCCGATCAGCCGGCCCAGGTAATAGCCGATCAGCAGCCCGGCGGGGACCGCCCACAGCAGCCGGTGCAGCGCCCAGGCGCCGAGCCACTCGGCCTGCGCCCCACCGTACTGCATGAACGACAGGGCGAAGATCACGAAGGGGAAGGCCGTGCCGTCGTTGAGCCCGGCTTCGCCCGACAGAGCGTAGCGCACCCGGTCGAAGTCGCGGGCGTGGACCACCTGGACCAGTCCGGCCAGCACCGGATCGGTGGGCGCCAGCACGGCGCCGATCAGCAGCGCGACGCCCCAGTCCAGGCCGAACAGCCAGCGGCCGGCCAGGGCGGTGCCGGCGATGCACAGCAGCATCACCGGCCCGGCCAGCAGATAGGCGTTGCGCCAGGCCGGGTCCGCGAGCGGCAGGCGCAGCTTGAGGCCGGTGACGAACAGCGAGACCAGCACGGCGACTTCCGTCAGATGCTCCATCCACGGCGCGACCTCCTCGAAGCCCTGGTGCCACAGACCGAGCCCCAGCGGCCCGATCGCCAGGCCGAAGGCGAGACAGACCACCGAGGTGGATACCGGCAGCCAGCGCAGGTAGGCCGAGCCCAGGGCGAGGATGAGCAGGAGCGAGCTGAGTACCGCGGTCCAGTCGAGAAAACTCATGGGTGTGCGGCTTCTTGACGGCAGGCATCACCGGTTCGAGGGGAACGACCGCCTGCCGGTTCGGCCCGTGGCGAGCCGGCAGGCGGTTGCGGACGGCGCGGCCGGCTAGGCCCTGTCCCGCCCCGGCGGCGCCGGCCTGGCGAGCGGCTCCCGCTCACCCATCGGCCGGGGCGCCATGCCGGGCCGCGCCTCGGCTTCCAGCGTCGCCCGCGTGCCGACCGGCGCCTCGGCCTCTATCCGCTCGACGGCTTCGGCGACCCGCTCCGGAGCGGCGTAATGCACCATGTGCCCGGCCCCCGGCACCAGCTGCAGATGGCTGGCCGGGAGCTGCTCGTGGAACCAGACGGCGTGCCGCTTGTGGCTGACCACCTTGTCCTCGGTGCCAGCCATGACGAAGATCGGCAGGCGCAGCTCGCGATAGCGGTCGTGCATCCTCATGACGGTCGGCACCATGATCGCGCCGTCCTGGGACTCGGCGCGGATCTGCGACGGCCTGACCAGGAAGAAGTAGGGGTAACCGCGCTTGAGGCGCGGCGAAACGGCCAGCGGGGAGAACATGGCCTTGAGCGTCAGCGGCAGCAGGGCCCAGCCCATGAGCGGCGACAGGGTATAGCGCAGCAGACCGCCGATCAGGGGAATCGCCGGCGGGGTGGCCAGCAGTACGTCGAGGCGCGGGGTCGGCGTGTAATAGCCCGCCAGCAGCACCAGGCCGGCCACGTCCTCCTGATGGTTCAACGCCATCTTCAGGGCCACCAGCGTTCCCCAGGAATGGCCGACGACCACCGGACGCACCACCCCAATCTGCACCAGCGCCTGGTGCAGCAGCTCGGCCTGGCGGGCGGCGGTCCACAGCACGCCGTGCGGGCGGTCGCTGTAGCCGTAGCCGGGGCGGTCGAAGGCGATGACCCGGTGCCGCTCGGCGATCCGCTCCAGCACGCCGCTCTGGAGATAGTCCTCGGCGGTGACCAGGTTGCCGTGCAGGAGCACCACCGGCGGCCCCTGGCCCACGTCCAGATAATGCAGGCGCACGCCGCCGACCATGACGAACAGCCCTCTGGCGGGGTGTTCGCGCTCGGTCCGGCGCGTCAGGTAGATGTTGCACAGGACCATGAGCGCCAGAACCAGCAGGATCAGGGCCAGAGTCGCGGCGAGATGACTCGGATCGTTCATCGGCGTCTCTCCCGTGAGTCGGTTGCAGCACAGTCGCGGACTGCGCCGGGGAATCGGGTCCGCCGAGACGGACCGGCAGAGCGCGGGAAGGCCTCCGCCGGGACTATCCTACCCCTAACGCCGATCGCGGGTCTGGAGGTCCGGATCGGGCAGGTTGTCGGCATCGAGATCGCCAGCCCCGGACGGGGTGGCGCCGGCGCTGCGCTCGATGTCCACGTCGGTACGGCGCACCGTGTCGCGCACCGTCTCCTGGCGCTGAGTGGTCTCCTTGCCCACCACCACCTCCTCGACCACCCGCGCGGTCTTGGCGACCACGGGTTCCTCGGCGGTCTCGCGGATCTCCACCGTACCCTCGCGGAAACCGGCCAGCTCCTCCGGCGAGGCCGGACGGTCGGCCGGACGGCGCTCGATGCGGGCATGCTCCTCGGTCAGGTTCACGGTCTCCTCGACCGGGCGCTCGGTCATCCGGGAAACGATGCGTACGCGGCCCATCATGCGCTCGCGCTTGCCGACCTTCAGCTCCTCCTCCACCACCGGAATGGCCGCGGTCTCGGCCGTCGCAACGGGTGCGACGGTCGTCGCGGTGTCCGGGCCGCTCCAAGCGGCGCTGCGCTCGTCGATGTCGATGGCGCCGTTGCGCTCCATGATCGCCTCGACCAGCGACTCCTGCGCCTCGTCGTCCACGTCGACGGTCACCACCGTGGAGCCGCGGCGGACCGCTTCCGGATAGGTCTCGGCATAGTGCCGGCTGGTCTCGTCCTCGTCGCTGAAGATGGAGTGGAAGAAGTGGCTGATCCGCTCGCCGACGGATTCGTCCCGGGTCGAGTCGGCCCTGACCGCGGTGGCCTCGCCGGCCTCGATGTCGTTGGCGGCGGCCAGTTGGATGTTCGTTTGCGCCACGCCGTTGCTGATCAGCTCGCGCCTGACCTGCTCGGCTTCGTTGTAGTGATCGAAAGCAGCAACCAGAATGTGTCCCATGATTCACCTCTACGGCTGTTCGGCAGCCTCGGCTGCGATACAAGAGCGATGGCAGGCAGCTATCCCTTGCCGGCGGGGGGCGGCTCTCCCGGACCGCTGCGCTCGACGTTCACCTCCTCCCGCTGCAGGCTGACCGGCACGCTCTTGCGCACCTCGCGCGCGACTCGCCGCACGTGCAGCTCCTCCTTCAGCATCAGGCGCTTCTCCACGACCAGGACCTCCTCGAGCACCGGGACGATGGTGACGTCCCCCTCCTCGCGGACCTGCGGCGGGTCGGCCGGATCGACCGGCGTCCCGCAGGGGACCCGCTCGATCACCGCCTCCTCGTAGCGCAGGGAGTCCGACACCTCGTGGTGCTCCGTCCGCACGGACTTGCTGATGCGCACGCGACCGGTCTCGACCTGCCGCTTGTGCAGGACGGCCTCCTCCGCCACGACGGGAATCGTCTGGCTCGACTGCTGCGTGGATTCGTCGTCAGGCATCCTCTTTCCCACCCTTCGCCGGACCGGCGTTTCATGCCTTCCACAGGACTAGAACTCGCAGGGATTCCTTTAGTTCAGGAATCCACGACCCGCTATCGACGACAGGTCGTCCGCCCCGGCCTACCAGTACTTCGGATAGGCCGCCTGCGGTCGCAGGTTGTTGAACGCCAGGGCCACCAGCGCCACCACCAGCGAGCCCGGCAGCACGGGCGCGAGCAGGAAGTCCCAGCCCGGCTGCAGGGCGAACACCAGAAGCGGATCGGCGCCGGCCGGCGGATGCCCGGTGCGGGTCGCCAGCATGGCGCTGATCGCCAGGCCGACCGCCAGAGCCTGGGCCCACCAGGCCCCGCCGCAGACCTGCAGTACCGCCAGACCGACGGCGGAGGCGACCAGATGGCCGCCGACGATGTGCCGCGGCTGGGCCAGCGGGCTGTCCGGCACGGCGAAGGCGAGGAAGCAGGAGGCGCCGAGCGGCGCCATCAGGGCAGGCACCCCGGCGCGCAGGCTCAGCCAGGCGACCGCGGCGATCGCCAGGCAGCCGCCGGTCCCGGCCAGCAGCAGGTCCCGCCGCGGCGGTCGTGCGGGCGCCCGGCCGCCGCCCTTCATCCGTGCGAGGTAACGCCGCAAAACGCTCATCGGACCACCTCCGCCAGGGCATCGAACAGCCCGGGCATCGCCACATGTCCCGGCAGGCGCTGGATGCGCGCGAGCCAGGCGCGGATCGCCGGCCAGGGCGCCAGATCCACCCGCCCTTCCGGCGCCGGCGATGTAGGGATAGAGGGCCAGATCGGCGATGCCCAGCCGCCCCGCCCCGAACCAGCCGTGTCGCCCGAGATGGGCTTCCAGCACCGCCAGCAGCGCCGCGCAGGAGGCCTCGGCGGCCGGCACGTCGAGCGGGCGGCCGAAACGGTGATGCAGACGCAGCGCGTTCGGCCCATGGGCCACTTCGTTGGCCGCGACGGATAGCCAGGCGACCGTGCCGGCCAGGGCGGCCGGGTCGTCCGGCCACCAGTCCGGGCCGCCGTAGCGCCGGGCCAGGTAGACGAGGATCGCCTGGCTGTCGCGCAGCACGGTCCCGCCGTCCGCAAGCACCGGCACCTGGCCGAACGGGTTGAGCGCCAAGAAGGCCGGCGTCTTCTGCTCGCGCTCGGCGCCGTTGAGCACATGGCTGCGGTAGTCGAGGCCGAGCAGCGAGAGCAGCAGGCGCACCTTGTGGCAGTTGCCGGACAGGGGAAATTCGTAGAGCTCGATCATCGTTCGCCTCCTTGATTCGGACGAGGTGCGCTGTAGCGCGGGGTGATGTGCTGCGGGCAGTTCCACTCGATGGCGGCGATCTCGATCAGCACGCCCCGCTCCACCTGCGCCCGGTAGTCGGGCAGCGCCAGGCGCGCCATCAGTTGCGGCGCGTCCGCTTCGTGGATCAACCGCGCCCGGCCCCAGAGCTTGAGCCGCTGACGGGCGGCGTAGTCCATCAGGATCAGGCTGATCCGCCCGTCCGCCAGCAGGTTGCCCACGCTCAGGTACTGGCGGTTGCCGCGGAAGTCCGGATAGCCGAGGGTGCGTTCGTCCAGCACCTTGAGAAAGCCCGGCGGGCCGCCGCGGTGCTGCACGTAGGGCCAGCCGTTCTCGCCGACCGTGGCCTGGTAGAAGCTGTCGCGGGCGGCGATGAAGCGGGCTTCGCGCTCGCCGAGACGGTCGCGGCGATCGTCCGCCCGTTCGAAGGCCAGGTTCGCCTCGCGGCTGGCGTAGCGGGTCTGGGCCGCCTTCACCGAGGGGGTGAAGGCGATTTCGGCAAAGGCTCGCATGTTCGTGCTCCCCTTCAGGCCGGTCCGGCGGCGCGCGGCGCGAACCGGGGAAAGTCGATCCCGGCCCGGCGGGCCTTGCCGAGGATGTCGGGCAGCCTGCCGAGGCTGGTCTGCCCGAGGCTGGTCTGCACGGCTTCGAGCAGGGCATGCTGCGCGGCGTCGGCGCACTCCACGGCGAGAGGGGCGATTCGGCTCATGGTCGATCTCCTGGGAGCGGAACCGGGATGGCTCCGTTGCCCGGCATACTGATCCCCCCTTGCCTTCAATAAGAATCTGCGCAGAATCCAATTGATAATTCAAAAAGGAGCAACAATCGATGGACCGTTTCGAGGCCATGCGCCTGTTCGCCGCCGTGGCCGAAGCCCAGAGCTTCTCCGCCGCAGCGCGCCGGCAGGGACTTTCCGCACCGGCGGTGACCCGCACCATCGCCGCGCTGGAGGAGCTGCTCGGCGTGCGCCTGCTGGTGCGCACCACGCGCCGGGTGCGCCTGACCGAGGCCGGCGAGCGTTACCTGCTGGATTGCCGGCGCATCCTCGCCGACCTGCAGGAGGCCGAGGAGGCCGCCGCCGGCAGCCACGCCACGCCGCGCGGGCTGCTCAGCATCACCGCGCCGGTGATGTTCGGCCACCTGCACGTCTCCCCCATCCTGCTGCGCTTCATGGAGCGCTATCCGGAGGTGCGCATCCGCGCGCTGTTCATCGACCGGGTGGCGAGCCTGATCGACGAGGGGCTGGACGTCGGCATCCGCATCGGCGAACTGCCGGACTCCTCGCTGATGGCCCTGCGCGTCGGCCAGGTGCGGCGGCTGGTCTGCGCCGCGCCGGCGTATCTCGAACGCCACGGCACGCCACGCCACCCGGCGGAGCTGAGCGGGCACCGGCTGGTGACCGCCAGCGGCGGGCCGCAGTCGTCCGAGTGGCGTTTCCAGGAGCGCGGCGAGCCGCTGGCGGTGGCGCTGCGCCCGCAGTTCGTGGTCAACACCAACGAAGCGGCGATCCGCGCCGCCAGCGCCGGCTGGGGGCTGACCCGGCGGCTCTCGTACCAGGTCGCCGGCCTGCTCGGCTCCGGGCAGCTGCGGACGGTGCTGGACGACTTCGAGCCGCCGCCGCTGCCGATCCACATCGTTCACCAGGAGGGCCGGCGCACCTCGGCCAAGGTGCGCTCCTTCGTCGACTTCATCGCCGCGGCGCTGCGCGGCAATCCCGAACTGAACCCGGGCGCGGCGGAAACCGCGGCGGCCGGGCAATAAAAAACGGCGGGATAAGAACACTTATCTCGCCGTTTTCGGGTCCCTCGGGCATCTTCCCTGACCGATCGCCGTCCTGCGATCCACGCTCCCTGACCGCCCTCCCTGACGCCCGGACCGCTCCGTGGCCGCGGGCCCTGTCCCTGGGTACATCCTCCTGATCCATCGCCGCCTTGCGATGGCCTCCTCGCTGCCGTCTTCCTGACAGCCCCATGCCACTCCATCGCCATAGGATTGGCACTTTAGTACGACTTCGTCGGCGAAAGTTCCTGACTTATGCGAACTGTATCTAAAAATCGCGCATTAGCCGGACGAACGGCACACCGCCTGCCCCCCCGAGCCGGGCGCTTGACTGCCAGCAGGCGACGGGACTTAACCTCCCGGCTCGGCAGCCAGAGAAAACGCGAGGAGAACTCCCATGCAGATCGGCTTCATCGGACTGGGCCACATGGGCAAGGCCCTGGCCGACAACCTTCTCAAGGCCGGGCACCGGCTGACGGTCTGGAACCGCTCGCCGGAGGCTGCCGAGGAACTGCGCGCGCAGGGCGCCGCGGTGGCCCGCGAGCCGGCCGAGGCCTTCGCCGGCGAGGTGGCGATCTCCATGCTCGCCGACGACGCCGCGACCCGCGCAGTGATCCTCGACAGCGGCGCCCTGGCCGCGGCGCGGCCGGGCCTGGTGCACCTGGGCATGGCCACGCTGTCCACCGACTTCGTCGGCGAGCTGCTGGAACGGCACCGGCACCACGGCATCGCCTACGTCGCCGCGCCGGTGTTCGGCCGGCCCGACGTGGCCGCCGCCGGCCAGCTGAACATCCTCGCCGCGGGCCCGGCCGAGGCCGTCGCCCGGGTGCAGCCGCTGCTCGACGTGCTGGGCGGCAGGACCTGGCCGCTGGGCGAAGACCCGCTGCACGCCGCGGCGGTGAAGATCGCCGGCAACTTCATGATCGCCAGCGCCATCGAGGCCATGGGCGAGAGCGCCGCCCTGGCCCAAGGCTTCGGCGTGGAGCCCGGCCGGCTGCTGGAGATTCTCACCGGCACCCTGTTCGCCTGCCCGGTGTACCGCAACTACGGCGGGATGATCGCCGAGCGACGCTACGAGCCGGCCGCCTTCCGCCTGCGGCTGGGCCTGAAGGACGTGGGCCTGGCGCTGTCCGCCGGGCAGAGCCGGCAGGTGCCGCTGCCCTTCGCCAGCGTGCTGCGCGACAACCTGCTGGAGGCCATGGCCCACGGCGAGGGCGAGCGCGACTGGACCGCGCTGGCCGACGTGGCGCGCCGCCGCGCGGGGCAGGACTGAACGCCGCGTCGGTCTAGCCCGCCGCCGACATCGTCCGCGGCGGGCCCTGCACCTTGCGCAGCATCGCATCCACCTCCTCGGCCATCGCAGTGGCCAGCGCCTGCCGCCGCTCGGCGGTCATCCGCGGGCGCGACAGGGCGCAGCTGAGGGCGCCGAGCACCTGGCCGCCGGCGCCGACGATGGGCACGGCCAGGCCGGTGTAGCCCGGCAGGCGGCGATCCGGCAGGCCGCAGGCAAAGCCGAGGCGACGCACGCTGTCCAGGGTGGCGGCGACCACCTCGGCATCCAGCCCGTAGTCCAGACGCAGCACCGCCGCGTTGTGCCGCAGGATGTCGCGGCGCTCGGCGCGGCTCATGTGCGCCAGCAGCACCTGGGAACCCTGGCCGACGCCCATGGGGATGCGCCCGCCCACCGCCTGGCTGTAGCTGCGCACCGGCTGTTGGCCGCCCTGCATTTCCAGGCAGAGCACCGCGTGGCCGTCCGGCACCAGCAGGAAGAAGCTGTCGCCGAAACGCGCGGCCAGCCGCAGCAGCGCCGGCCGCGCCAGATCGCGCAGGCCGCCGGGATTGCCGGCGCGGGCGCCGAGGGCGAACAGCTCGAAGCCTAGCAGGTGCCGGCCGCGCTGCCGGGCGGGACGGACGAACCCCTGCTGGCGCAGGGCCTGGAGCAGGCGGTAGGTGGTGGTCCGGGTGCCGCCGCAGGTGTTGCACAGGTCGGCGAGGGTCGCGCCCTCCTCGCCGGCGGCGGCGATGGCGCGCAGCAGGGCGAAGGCCCGTTCGAGGCTCTGGGTGCCCGGTATCTGGGCAGGATTGGCAGGGGTGAGAACAGCGGTCATGTCGGTGTGGGTCCGGCGGGCGATTCCCGCATGGTGGGAAAGACGTGCTGCGGCAAACGATGCAAGTTGCGCGCCGCCGGGCCGCGGGCAGGATCGGCGTCATTCCCGATCCCGCGAGCGAGGTGCTCCCATGTATCCGCAGATCCAGACCGTCGACGGCGACCCGCAGCTTCCCTCCCGCACCGATGTGGCGATCATCGGCGGCGGCATCATCGGCGTAGCCACGGCCTATTTCCTCGCCGCCCGCGGCATCGCCGTGACTCTGCTGGAAAAGGGCGAGATCGGCGCCGAGCAGTCGTCGCGCAACTGGGGCTGGTGCCGCAGCATGGGCCGCGACCTGGCGGAGATCCCCCTGGCGCTGGCCAGCCTGGGCCTGTGGGACGCCTGGCGCGAACGCCTGGGCGAGGACACCGGCTTCCGCCGCACCGGCATCTACTATGCCTGCGAGAACCCGCGCCAGCTGGCCGACCAGGCGACCTGGCTGCGCGGCGCCAGCGCCTTCGGCGCCGAAGCCCGTCTGCTGGAGGGCACCGAGCTGCGCCGGACGCTGCCGGAAGGCGCGCGGAGCGGCTGGTCCGGCGCCCTCTTCGCGCCCCACGACGGCCGCGCCGAGCCGCACCTCGCCAGTGCGGCGATCGCCCGTGCGGCACACCGGCTGGGCGCCCGCCTGCTGACCCGCTGCGCGGTGCGCGGCCTGACCACCGAGGCCGGCCGGGTCGCCGCGGTGGTCACCGAGCGCGGCGAGCTGCGCTGCTCCACCGTGGTGCTGGCCGGCGGCGCCTGGTCCTCGCTGTTCTGCAAGAACCTCGGCATCCGCCTGCCGCAGCTCAAGGTGGTGGCCTCGGTGCTGCGCACCCAGCCCATGCCGGGCGGCCCGGAACAGGCGCTGGGCGCCAGCCGCTACGCCTTCCGCAAGCGCCAGGACGGCGGTTACACCATCGCCCAGCGCAACGGCAACATCGCGCCGGTCACCCCGGACAGCTTCCGCTACCTGGGCGACTTCCTGCCGGCCCTCAGCAAGCAGTACCGCGAAGTGCGGGTGCGCCTGAACCGCACCTTCCTCGACGAGTGGCGCCTGCCGAGCCGCTGGTCGCTGGACCGGACCAGCCCGTTCGAGCGCTGCCGCGTGCTCGACCCCGCGCCCTCCCCGGCGATCCTCGAGGAGGCGCGCACGGCGCTGTGCGAGGTCTATCCGTTCTTCCGCGAGATGCGCATCGCCCAGACCTGGGCCGGGGTGATGGACGTGACGCCGGATGCGATCCCGGTGATCGGCGAGGTGCCGCAGCTGCCCGGCCTGTTCCTCTCCACCGGCTACTCCGGCCACGGTTTCGGCATCGCCCCCGGCGCCGGGCACCTGATGGCCGACCTGATCCAGGGCGTCGCGCCCCTGGTCGACCCGCGCCCGTTCCGCTTCGCCCGCCTGGGCTGAGCCCTCTTCCCCTCGGCCGTCGCCCCTGTGCGGCGATGGCCGCCCCCCGCCCGCTCTCTCCTTATCAGGCACGCCGCCCGCCCTGCGGAGCCGGCTCGCCTCCACGGCGAAGGTGTCGGCACGCTTTCCTCACAGGATAAAAATATTCCCTATGGGGTATGGACGCGAACTCTCTGTTCGCTTATAAAAACACCCACACGAAAATTATATTCGCAGCAGTTAAAAATATTCACGGACGAAAACTGTTTTTACCACCGAATCCTTTGCTCAACGCCTGCCGCCTCCATCCTCAGAGGAACCGACATGCAACACGATAAAAACCAGTACATCATCAAGATCAGCTGCCCGGCCACGTCCGGCATCGTCGCCTCGGTCACGTCCTTCCTGGCCGACCACCACTGCTACATCAGCGAGATGGCACAGTTCGACGACGAGGTCAGCGGCACCTTCTTCATGCGCGCCGTGTTCCGCTTCAACGAAGGCTTCGCCGGCGACATCGCGGCGATCGAGCAGGGCTTCGTCGACATCGCCGGCAAATTCGACATGACCTGGGAACTGCACGACTCGGCCCGTCCGATGCGCGTGCTGCTGATGGTCAGCAAGTACGACCACTGCTTCACCGACCTGCTGTACCGCCGCCAGAAGGGCGAGCTGGACATGGAAATCACCGCCGTGGTCTCCAACCACCTCGACCTGCGTCCGATGGCCGAGCGCGAGGGCATCCGCTTCATCTACCTGCCGGTGACCAAGGACACCAAGGCCCAGCAGGAAGCCGAGCTGATGAAGATCGTCGACGAGACCAAGACCGAGCTGGTGGTGCTGGCGCGCTACATGCAGATCCTCTCGGACGATCTGTGCAAGCAACTCTCGGGCCGTGCCATCAACATCCACCACTCGTTCCTGCCGGGCTTCAAGGGCGCCAAGCCCTACCACCAGGCCTACGAGCGCGGCGTGAAGCTGATCGGCGCCACCGCCCACTACGTCACCGCCGACCTGGACGAAGGCCCCATCATCGAGCAGGAAGTGCAGCGCGTGGACCATACCTACGCACCCGAGGATCTGGTCACCGTCGGCCGTGACACCGAGACCGTGGCGCTCTCCAAGGCGGTCAAGTACCACACCCAGCACCGCGTCTTCCTCAACCACGACAAGACGGTGATCTTCCGATGAGCAGCGCAGTAGCCAACAAGGCCGTCGAGAGCAAGCTGATCGACGGCAAGGCGGTCTCCGCCCAGGTGCTCGCCGAAGTGACCGCCGACGTCGCCGCGCTCAAGGCCGAAGGCATCGAGCCGGCGCTGGCCGTGGTGCTGGTCGGCGAAGACCCGGCCAGCCAGGTCTACGTGCGCAACAAGGTGCTGCGCGCCGGCGAAGTGGGCATCCGTTCGCTGGAGCATCGCCTGCCGGCGACCAGCACCCAGGACGAGGTCCTGGCGCTGATCGACGAGCTGAACCGCGACGCCAGCGTCAACGGCATCCTGGTGCAGCTGCCGCTGCCCTGGCACATCAACGAGACCGCCGTGCTGCAGGCCATCGACCCGATCAAGGACGTCGACGGCTTCCACAGCGAGAACGTCGGCGGCCTCAGCCAGGGCCGCGACGTGCTGACCCCCTGCACCCCGGCCGGCTGCATGCGTCTGCTCAAGCAGACCCTGGGTGACCTCTCCGGCAAGCATGCGGTGGTGGTCGGCCGCTCGAACATCGTCGGCAAGCCGATGGCCGCCCTGCTGCTGGCCGCCGACTGCACCGTGACCGTGCTGCACTCGCGCAGCAAGAACCCGCAGGCGCTGTCCCGCCAGGCCGACATCGTGGTCGCCGCGGTGGGCCGCCCGCGGATGATCGACGCCGAGTGGATCAAGCCCGGCGCGGTGGTGATCGACGTGGGCATCAACCGCATCGAGGAAGACGGCAAGAGCCGGCTGGTCGGCGACGTCGACTTCGCCAGCGTGCTGCCGCTGGCTTCGGCCATCACCCCGGTGCCGGGCGGCGTCGGTCCCATGACCATCGCCCTGCTGATGCAGAACACCGTGACGGCTGCGCGCCAGCAGCACGGCAAGCCGACGCAGGCGCAGTAGTTTTTCAACGGCCGGCAAGGCCAGTGAGGAGGCAAAATGCCTTTCAGTCTTCTTAAATACGGCCTGTCCTCGGAGTACCCGGCAGAGGTCGATCTGCCGGCGCCGAAGGACCTCAAGCCGTCCTATGACGTGGTGATCATCGGCGGTGGCGGCCACGGACTGGCCACCGCCTACTACCTGTCCAAGTACCACGGCGTCACCAACGTGGCGGTGCTGGAGAAGTCGTACCTCGGCGGCGGCAACACCGCGCGCAACACCGCGGTGATCCGCTCGAACTACCTCACTTCCGAAGGCGTGAAGTTCTACGCCGAGTCGGTGCGGATGTTCAAGGAGCTGTCCAACGAGTTCGACTTCAACATCATGTACTCCGAACGCGGCCAGCTGACCCTGGCGCATACCGATGCCACGGTGCGCGCCTTCCGCCAGCGCGCCGAAGTGAACAAGCACTTCGGCGGCCGCACCGAAATGATCGACCGCCAGCAGATCCGCGAGCTGGTCCCGACCCTCAACATGGACCCCGGCCACCTGCCGGTGCTCGCCGGCCTCTGGCACATCGACGGCGCCACCGCGCGCCACGACGCCGTGGCCTGGGGCTACGCCAAGCAGGCGGCCAAGCGCGGGGTGGAGATCCACCAGCTCACCGAAGTGCAGGACTTCGTGGTGGAGAACGGCCGCATCAAGGCGGTGAAGACCAACCGCGGCACCGTGCAGTGCGGCTGCGCGGTGCAGGCCATCGCCGGCGCCAGTTCGCTCTTGATGAACAAGCTCGGCATCCGCGCGCCGATCCACACCTACCCGCTGCAGGCGATGGTGACCCAGCCGTTCAAGCCGTTCCTCGACCCGCTGGTCAGCTCCTCGGCCCTGCACTGCTACGTGCAGCAGACCGGCCGCGGCGAGGTGGTGATCGGCGGCGGCTCCGACCCCTATCCGCTGTACAACACCCGCTCCACCCTGGAACTGAAGGAAGGCCTGCTGGCCCACGCCATCGAGATGTTCCCCTTCCTGGCCAACGCCAGGCTGATGCGCCAGTGGGCGGGGATGACCGACATGACCCCGGACTACAGCCCGATCATGGGCCGCTCGCCCATCGACAACTACTACCTGGATGCCGGCTGGGGCACCTGGGGCTTCAAGTCCACGCCGATCTGCGGCAAGACCATGGCCGAACTGGTGGCCAGCGGCGGCAAGACCCCGGCGCTGATCGCGCCCTTCGCCCTGGAACGCTTCTCGACCTTCCAGCAGGTCAACGAGATGGGCGCCACCGCGGCCAGTCACTGAGGAACGTCCGATGAAAATCATGCCCTGCCCCCTGAACGGACCCCGCAACATCAACGAATTCACCTACGGCGGCGAACTCAAGCAGATGCCCGATCCGGCCACCTGCAGCGACGCCGAATGGGCCGACTACGTGTTCAACTGCGAGAACCGCGCCGGCGTGGTCACCGAGTGGTGGATGCACAACGCCAGCAGCTACTGGTTCCTCGCCGAGCGCCACACCGTGACCGACGAGATCATCCGCACCTTCGATCCGAAGGAGATCTTCACCAGCCGCGTCGACTTCGCGGCGAAGGCTTCGTCCAAGGAGGTCGTCGCATGACCGCTTTCAGCCGCCTGCCCGCTCCCATGGGCCTGCTCATCGACCGCAACCGGCCGATCACCTTCGATTTCGACGGCACCGCCTACCAGGGCTACGCCGGCGACAGCATCGCCAGCGCTCTGGTCGCCAACGGCCGCTGGCTGCTCTCGCGCTCGTTCAAGTACCACCGCCCGCGCGGCCCGCTGACCATGGCCGGGCAGGACGCCAACACCCTGGTGCAGCTGCCCAGCGAGCCCAACGTGCTGGCCGACCTGCAGCCGCTGAGCGCCGGTCTGTCGGTCACCGGCCAGAACTATTCCGGCTCCCTGGACGGCGACCGCGACGCCTTCCTCGGCAAGTTCTCCAAGTTCATGCCGGTCGGCTTCTACTACCGCTCCTTCTACAAGCCCAAGGGCATCTGGAAGGTCTGGGAGCCGATCATCCGCAAGAAGGCCGGTCTCGGCGTGCTGGACCTGAAGTTCCAGCCCGAGTACCACGACAAGGCCTTCCTGTTCACCGACGTCGCCGTGATCGGCGCCGGCCCCGCCGGCCTGACCGCCGCCCTCACCGCCGCCAAGGCCGGGGCCAAGGTCCTGCTGATCGAGCAGCAGTCCTACCTCGGCGGCGCCCTGGCCTGGGCGCGCTTCGACATCGAGGGCAAGCGCGCCGACGCCCTGCGCCGCGAGCTGGTGGACGCGGTGGAAAGCCATCCGAACATCCGCATCCTCAAGGACGCCACCTGCAACGCCTGGTTCGCCGACAACTACCTGCCGGTGATCCACGCCAACCGTCTCTACAAGGTGCGCGCCAAGCAGTGCATCAACGCCGCCGGCGCCTTCGACCAGCCGGTGGTGTTCCGCAACAACGACCTGCCGGGCGTCATGCTGACCAGCGCCGCCCAGCGCCTGATGAAGCTCTACGCGGTCAAGCCGGGCAGCCGGGCGGTGGTCCTGACCGGCAACGACGACGGCTACCTGGCCGCCCTCGACCTGGCTGACGCGGGCGTGACCGTAGCCGCGGTGGTGGACATGCGCAACGCGCCGGCCGACCAGCGTCTGGCCACGGCCCTGCAGCAGCGCGGCATCCCGATGCAGACCGGCAGCACCGTGTACGAGGCGCTGCACGGCAAGGGCATGCGCCACATCACCGGGGTCGACGTGCGCCACATCACCGGCAAGGGCCAGGTGACCGGCAGCGGCCAGCGCATCGACTGCGACCTGCTGTGCATGTCCGCCGGTTACATGCCGGTGTACCAGCTGCTCTGCCAGGCCGGCGGCAAGCTGGCCTACGACGACGCCCAGGCCGCCTTCAGCCTGAGCGGTCTGCCGAAGAACCTCACCGTCGCCGGTTCGGTCAACGGCCGCAACGCCCTGGACAACGTCCTGCTGGAAGCCGCCCAGGTCGCCGGCGCCGCCTGCGCCACTCTCGGCCTGCAGGCCGCCCCGGCGCCGGCCCACTACACCTTCGAGCCGCGGGTCAACTTCGACTGGCCGATCTTCCCGCACCCGGACGGCAAGGACTTCGTCGACTTCGACGAGGACCTGCAGGTGCGCGACATCGTCAACGCCACCCGCCACGGCTACCGCGACGTGCAGCTGGTCAAGCGCTTCTCCACCGTCGGCATGGGGCCGTCCCAGGGCCGTCATTCGGCGCTGCCGACCGCACGCCTGGTGGCCCAGGCCACCAAGCGCAGCGTCAGCGAGACCGGCGTGACCACCGCGCGTCCGCCGTTCGTCGCGGAGAAACTGGCCCACGTGGCCGGCCGCGGCTTCGATCCGTACCGGCAGACCGCCATGCACCAGCGCCACCTGGAGCTGGGCGCGAAGATGATGCCCGCCGGCGTCTGGCAGCGTCCGGCCTACTACGGCCGGCCGGAGAACCGCGACGCCTGCATGCAGGCCGAGGCCCGCCACGTGCGCCAGAAGGTCGGCATCATCGACGTCTCCACCCTGGGCGGTCTGGACGTGCGCGGCCCGGACGCCGCCGAGTTCCTCAACCGCCTGTACACCTTCACCTTCACCAAGCAGCCGGTGGGCCGCTCGCGCTACGCGCTGATGACCAACGAGCACGGTGTGGTGATCGACGACGGCGTCTGCGCGCGCTTCGCCGACAACCACTTCTACGTCACCGCCACCACCAGCGGCGTGGACCGCATCTACCAGCAGATGCTCAAGTGGAACGCCCAGTGGCGCCTGAACGTGGACGTCACCAACGTCACCGCCGCGCTGGCCGCGGTCAACGTGGCCGGTCCGGATTCGCGCAAGGTGCTGGAGAAGGTCTGCAAGGACATCGACCTCTCCGCCGAAGGCTTCCCCTACCTGGGCGTGCGCCTGGGCACGGTGGCCGGCATCCCGGCGCGCCTGCTGCGGGTCGGCTTCGTCGGCGAACTGGGCTACGAGATCCACGTCCCGGCGCGCTACGGCGAGGCGCTGTGGGACGCGCTGATGGAAGCGGGCAAGGAGTTCGACCTGCGTCCGTTCGGCGTCGAGACCCAGCGCCTGCTGCGTCTGGAGAAGGGCCACGTGATCATCAGCCAGGACACCGACGGCATGTCCCACCCGTCCGAGATCGACATGGGCTGGGCCGTCACCCGCAGCAAGCCGTTCTTCGTCGGCAAGCGCTCGGTGGAGATCCTCGAGGCCCAGCCGCTCAAGCGCAAGCTGGTCGGCTTCACCCTGCCGGCCACCTCGATGAAGCCGCTGGAAGGCCACCTGGTGCTGAACGGGCCGGACATCAGCGGCAACGTGACCTCCTGCGAGTACAGCGAGACCCTCGGCCAGATCATCGGCCTGGCCTACTGCGCCGCCGAGCAGAGCGTCCCGGGCGACCAGATCCCGATCCGCGTCGAAGGCGGCATGGTGGTCTACGCCAAGGTGGTCAAGCTGCCCTTCTACGATCCCGAAACCAAACGCCAGGAGCTGTGATCATGGCCACTCTGCAAGCCCAGGATTTCATCGAACGCAGCCCGCTGTACCGCAAACAGGCCGGCGCCACTCTCGGCCGGCTGGGCGACAGCGTGATCGTCGCCCACTACGGCGAGCACGACGAGAGCGCGCAGCTCGCCCGCTGCGCGCTGATCGACCTGACCAACCTGGCACGGGTCGGCTTTCGTGGCGCCGAGTCCGCCGAGTACCTGAAGGAGCGCGGCTACGCGCTCCCGGAGGCGCCCAACCGGGCGCTGACCCAGGACGACGGCAGCCACGTCGCGCGCCTGTCGCAGACCGAGTACCTGCTGCTCGGCAGTCTGCGCGACGCCGGCCGGCGCGTCGCCCAGGAAGAGCGCAACTGGGAGTTCGGCGAAGCGGCCAACTACCTGCTGCCGCGCCAGGACAGCCACGCCTGGCTGCTGCTCACCGGCGAGCACGTCAGCGACGTGATGGCCAAGCTGTGCGGCGTCGACCTGAGTCCCGAGGCCTTCCCGCAAGGCTCGGTGGCGCAGACCTCGGCGGCGCGGATCAACGTCATCGTCATCAACCTCGGCCTGGGCGAACTGCCCTGCTTCCAGATCCTCTGCGACCGCGCCTCGGTCAGCTACTTCTGGGACGCGATGCTGGACGCCATGGCCGAGTTCGGCGGCAAGCCGGCGGGAATCGACGTGCTGCTGTGAGCCATCGCGCCGGCACCGAGTAAAGGTTCCCACGCGGGAGCGTGGGAACCCTCTCCCGACCCAACCCTGCCCCGGAACCCCGACCATGAGCGCCTACGAAGAACTCGAAACCGGTCGGGAAACCGACTACACGGTTCCCGCCCTGCAGCGCGGCCTCTCCATCCTGCAGATGTTCAACGCCCGCCAGCGCACCCTCGGCACCAGCGACATCGCCGAGCGCCTGGGGGTCAGCGTCTCGGCGATCTACCGGATCGTCCATACCCTGAGCGAGATGGGCTACCTGCGCAAACTGGCGAAGAACACCTACGAACTGGGACCCCAGGTGGTCTCGGACGGCTTCAGCTACCTGGCCAGCCGCGACATCGTGGACCTCGCCCTGCCCCATCTCAACGCCCTGCGCGACCGCACCTCGCTGTCCTGCCACCTGACCATCCGCGAGCAGACCGACAGCCTCTACCTGTATCGCGCCTTCGCCGCCCAGCGCCTGTCGGTGAACATTCCCATCGGCACGCGCATCCCCTGCCACTGCACGGCCATGGGCCGCATCCTGCTCAGCGGCCTGACGGCGGAGGAGCTGGACGTCCTGTACCAGCACGTGCGCCTGGACGACTACCCGCCGCCAGCGCCCAAGACCCTGCCCGAACTGCAGCAGCTGGTGGACGGGGACCGCGAGCGCGGCTGGGTGCTGCACCGCTCCGACTACTCCACCGCCATCGCCGCCGGGGTCCGCAACCACCTGGGCGAGATCGTCGCCGCGATCAACCTCTCCGGCCCGGACGCGGTGATGGACAGCCCGGAGTCCCAGGCCCGTTACCTGGCGGCCCTGCTGCAAACCGCGGAGCGGATCTCCGCCGAGCTGGGCCGGTGAAGGCGACGACCGAGCGAAACGCCCGGAGCGGGGCGTGTGATACTGACGCCAACCGACCACCCGCACGAGGAACGCCCGCGTGATCGACTATCGCCGCAATGCCCCCCTCCCCGCCGCCGAAGTGGCCCGGGTGTTCGACGCCTCCGGCATCCGCCGTCCCAGCGACGATCTGGCGCGGATCGAGCGGATGTTCGCCAATGCCGATCTGGTGTTCTCGGCCTGGCACGGCCAGCGGCTGGTCGGCGTCTGCCGGGCGCTGACCGACTTCAGCTACTGCTGCTACCTGTCCGACCTGGCGGTGGACCGCGCCTACCAGCACCGCGGCATCGGCCGCACGCTGGTCGAGCGGGTACGCCAGGCGATCGGCCGGGAAGTCTCGCTGCTGCTGCTGGCGGCGCCTGAGGCGATGGACTATTACCCCCGGCTCGGCTTCGAGCCAGTCGACAACGGCTTCCTCATCCGCCGCCAGCGCTGAGCGCACGGCCGGCCGCCGCGGTGGACACCGGCGGGGGCAAATGGGTATGGTCTCGGGAGCGCCGGCGAGACCGCCGGCCGCACGGGCTTGCCGTCGGGCGGCTCTCGGTGGTTCTCGCGTTTTCCCGGCATTCGAGATGATTCGGGCCTGCAGGATGGCAAGGAAGGTTATCCGCCACCCATTCCGGGTGGTCATGCATCAGGGAAGATGATCCATGCCTATCCTCACCGAACAGGACGTCCGCGAGCGCGCGCGCCGGGCGCTCCGCTCCGACCAGGTCCAGCGCAAGGCCTGCCTCCCCCGCGACAGCCGGGAAATCCTCCGCGACCTGGCCGGCGCCCCGAAAACCCAGTACGACATCTTCGTCTGCCACAGCACCGGCGACGCCGATCTGCTCCTGGGCATCCGGGGCGTTCTCGAGGATCTGGGCTACACCCCCTACATCGACTGGGACGAGGAAGCCGAGCCGGGGCCGGCCGCGGTCACCCCGGAGAGCGCGGAGCGGCGCCGCGCCCAGCTGCAAACGGCCCGTTCGCTGCTCTACGTCGCCGGCGGCGCGTTCCGCCCATCCTGCTGGCTGCCCTGGGAACTCGGTTACTTCGAGGGGTTGCGGGAGAAGGTCGCCATCCTGCCGGTGAAGGACTACGTGACCGATGCCTTCGACGTCGGCGGCTATCTGAGCATCTACCCCTACTGCCTGCGGGAGCAGAACCAGTCGGGACAGGACACGCTATGGGTGCACAAGGACAGCGTGCACTACGTCGCCTTCGACCACTGGCTGGGCACCCGCAACGCCCAGCTGGCCTGGCGCAAGTAGCGCGCCGGCAGCCCCCGCGCCGGGGGCCTGCCGCCGGGCGGACTCAGCGGCCCTGCTCGGCCAGGGCCACGGCGCGGAACATGGCGCGGCGCTTGTTCAGGGTTTCCTCCCACTCCAGCTCCGGCACCGAGTCCATGACGATGCCGGCGCCGGCCTGCACGTGCAGCTCGCCGTCCTTGATCACCGCGGTGCGGATGGCGATGGCGGTGTCCATGTTGCCGTTCCACGCCCAGTAGCCGACGGCGCCGCCGTAGACGCCGCGCTTGACCGGCTCCAGCTCGTCGATGATCTCCATGGCGCGGATCTTCGGCGCGCCGGACAGGGTGCCGGCCGGCAGGATGGCGCGCAGGGCGTCCATCGCGGAGAGTTCCGGCTTGAGCTGGCCGGTGACGTTGGAAACGATGTGCATCACGTTGGAGTAGCGCTCTATCACCATCTTCTCGGTGAGCCGCACCGAGCCGGTGTCGGCCACCCGGCCGACGTCGTTGCGGCCCAGGTCGATCAGCATCAGGTGCTCGGCCAGTTCCTTGGCGTCGGACAGCAGGTCCTGCTCCAGGGCCAGATCGGCCTCCTCGCTGGCGCCGCGCGGACGGGTACCGGCGATGGGACGCACGGTGACCAGGCCGTCCTCGACCCGCACCAGCACCTCCGGCGAGCTGCCCACCACATGGAAGTCGCCGAAATTGAAGAAGTACATGTAGGGCGTCGGGTTGAAGCAGCGCAGCGCCCGGTACAGGTCGATCGGCGCGGCCTGGAAGGGAATCGACATGCGCTGGGAGATCACCACCTGCATGCAGTCGCCGGCCAGGATGTATTCCCGGATGCGCGACACCGCCGCCTCGAAGTCCTCGCGGCCGAAGCTGGAGCGGAAGGCCGGCTCGGGTCCGCTCGGAGCGTCCAGATCGATGCCCTGGCGCGGCGCCATGGGCTGACGCAGGGCCTGGCGCAGCGCCTGCAGGCGGGCCTGGGCCTGCTCGTAGGCGTCCGCCTGGCTCGGGTCGGCGAGCACGATCAGATGCATCTTGCCGGCCAGGTTGTCGAACACCACCACCTGGTCCGAGACCATCAGCAAGATGTCGGGAGTGCCGATGGTGTCGGGATTCGGGCAACGGGCCAGGCGCTTCTCCACGTAGCGCACGCTGTCGTAGCCGAAGTAGCCGACCAGGCCGCCGTTGAAGCGCGGCAGCCCCGGCTGATCCGGCACCCGGTAGCGGGTCTTGAACTGCTCGACGAAGGCCAGCGGGTCTTCGCTCTCGTAGCGCTCCACCTCGACCCCGTCGACGCTGATAGCGATCTGCTGCCCCTGGGCGCGCAGCACGGTACGGGCCGGCAGGCCGATGATCGAGTAGCGGCCCCACTTCTCGCCGCCCTGGACGGATTCGAGCAGGTAGGAGTTGGGCGCATCGGCGAGCTTCAGGTAGATCGACAGCGGGGTGTCGAAGTCGGCCAGGACTTCGCAGGCGAGCGGAATGCGGTTGTAGCCTTCGGCGGCCAAACGCAGGAATTCTTCGCGGGTCATGAATCAGCCTCGTGGGGGGCGGTGATAACGGTCGATGGGCAAACGCGCCGGCAGGCCGGCCGAAGACGTCAGGCGCGCCAGCGCCAGCGGGCCAGGGCCTTGATGACCTTCATCCAGAGTTTGCGGGTGACCACCACGATCGGCTCTCTTGGGGCGGGAACGGAGGGGAGCTGCAGCCACACTAGCGCAGCCCCGGAGTCGAAGCAACCAACAGAGAGAGATCGTCGAGCACCAGGGCCGGGCGCTCCTCGGCGATCGGCCGGCCGTGGTTGTAACCGTAGGAGAGCGCCACGCAGGGCACGCCGGCGGCGCGGGCGGCGAGCACGTCGTTGCGCGAGTCGCCGACGAACAGGGAACGCTCCGGTGTGGCGCCAGCCCGTTCCATCACCCAGAACAGCGCCGCCGGGTCGGGCTTCTGCTGCGGCAGGGTGTCGCCGCCGACGATCCAGCTGAAGTAGCCGTCCAGCCCCTTCTCGGCCAGCAGCGGAGCGACGAACTGCGACGGCTTGTTGGTGATCAGGCCCAGGGGAATCTGGCGCGCGGCGAGCCAGTCCAGGCATTCGCGCACGCCGGGGTAGACGGTGGTGCGGTCGTGGCTGTCGGCGTAGGCCTGCATGAACAGCGCCAGCGCCGCGTCGGTCTCGGCGTCGCTCACCCCGGCATGCTCGAGGCCGCCGGCCAGGGCGCGGCGCACCAGCACTCGCGAGCCGTTGCCGACCCACAGGCGCACCCGCTCGACGCCGGCCGGCGCGCGGCCGAGCCGGGCCAGCATGCTGTCCACCGCAGCCGCCAGGTCCGGCACCGAGTCCATCAGGGTGCCGTCCAGGTCGAACATCACCAGCGCCGGCAGGGCGCCGTCGAACAGGCGCTCGAGCGGCGTCACGGGCGCACCCGAGCCAGTTCGGCGCGCATCGCGGCGATCACCTCAGCGTAATCCGGGGCGTTGAAGATGGCCGAACCGGCGACGAAGGTATCGGCGCCGGCGGCGGCGATCTCGCCGATGTTCTTCACGTTCACGCCGCCGTCGATTTCCAGGCGGATGTCGCGGCCGCTGGCGTCGATCAGAGCGCGCGCCTCGCGCAGCTTGTCCAGCGTACCGGGGATGAACTTCTGCCCGCCGAAGCCGGGGTTGACGCTCATCAAGAGGACCATGTCGACCTTGTCCATCACGTACTTCAGCACGTCCAGCGGGGTCGCCGGGTTGAACACCAGGCCGGCCTTGGCGCCGCCGTCCTTGATCAGCTGCAGGGAGCGGTCGATGTGCTCCGAGGCCTCCGGGTGGAAGGTGATGTAGCTGGCGCCGGCCTCGAGGAAGTCGCCGATGAGGCGGTCAACCGGCTTGACCATCAGGTGCACGTCGATCGGCGCCTGGATGCCGTACTTGCGCAGCGCCGAGCAGACCATCGGACCGATGGTCAGGTTGGGCACGTAGTGGTTGTCCATCACGTCGAAGTGGACGATGTCCGCACCGGCGGCGAGAACACGGTCGACTTCCTCGCCCAGCCGGGCGAAGTCGGCGGAGAGGATCGACGGGGCGATGGCGAAGGGTTGCATGGGCACCTCGGAACGGCTGACGGCGAAAAGGCGGAAGTTTCCCGCTTCGACGCCGGCGCGGCAAGGGCGGTGCGGCCGGCGAACCAAGGCCTGCATGCAAAGTCAGCCGAGCGCGGGCGCTTTCCGTACGGAACCTAGAAGCCGCGCCGCTGGCGGACCAGCGCATAGGCCGCGTGCAGCTCGCCGGTCAGCGCGGTGGCCTCTGCGATCTTCGCCGCACTGGCGCCGGCGCCGCACAGCTTGTCCGGATGATGCCGGCTGAGCAGCCGACGGTAGGCGCGCCGAATGGCCGCCGGTTCGCTGTCGGCGCCGACTCCGAGCAGCGCCAGGGCGCGGCGGTAATCGGGATCGTCGGGCTGCGCCGGGGCCGGCTCGTAATCGCGACCGAGCGCCTCGACCCGGGCCACGTCCAGCCCCAGCCAGCGCCCCCAGAGCAGGATCAGCTCGCGCTCGCCGGCGCTCACCCGGCCATCGACCCAGGCCATGCGCCAGCAGGCGCGCAGCAGGGCCTCTCCCCGTGCACCGAGACGGCGCAGCGTACGCCGCAGCCGCTCGTGCTCCAGCCGGCCGTGAGCGAAGGCGGCGTCGGCGCGGCGCCGGGCGACGGCATCCAGGCAGAGGCGCTCCATCTCGCCCCGGGCCTGGCGCCAGTGCACGTCGGCCATCGCCCCCCCGCTGCGCGCCAGGCAGCCGAGCAGGTGGAACAGCAGCTCGGCCTCGCCATACGCCTCGCGCAGCCCCAGGCGTTCGCCCAGGCTGGCCCAGGATTCCAGTTCGAGGCAGCGATCCAGCATCTGGCCGAGCAGCACCCCGAGCAGCGCGCAGGGAATGCTGGCCAGCAGCAGACCGACGAGTGCACCCAGCAGGGTGAGCGGCCAGACCACCTCAGCGCGCCCCTTGCAGCAGGCGTTCGACTTCGGCCAGGCGCTCATGGGTACCCACGTCCACCCAGCGTCCGGCGAAGCGTTCGCCGCCCACGCGTCCGTCGACCATCGCCTGGCGCAGCAGCGGTGCCAGCTTGAAGGCCCCCGGCCGGCAGCCGGCGAACAGCGCCGGCGCGAGCACGGCGATGCCGCTATAGGTCAGGCTGTCGAGTCCGTCCGCGGCATCCGTGATCCGGCCATCCTCCAGAAGACGGAAATCCCCCGCCGGGTGGTGCGCCGGGTTGTCCACCAGCACCAGATGGGCCAATCCCGCTAATGGCCGGCACAGGCCGGCGAAGGGGTAGTCGGTCCAGATGTCGCCGTTGACCACCAGGAAAGGCTCGTCGCCCAAGAGCGGCAGCGCACGGAAGATGCCGCCGCCGGTCTCCAGTGGCTCGCCTTCGGCCGAGTAGGCGATGCTCACGCCGAAGCGTTCGCCGTCGCCGAGGTAATCCTCGATCTGCGCACCGAGCCAGGCGTGGTTGACGACCAGCTCGCGGAAACCGGCCGCGGCCAGGGCGCGCACGTGGTACTCGATCAGCGGCACGCCGGCGGCGCGCACCAGCGGCTTGGGCGTGTGCAGGGTCAGGGGCCGCAGGCGCTCGCCCTTGCCGGCGGCGAGGATCATCGCCTTCATGCCGGCAGCTCCTCGGCTTGCGGCAGGCCAGCGAGCAACTCGCCCAGCGCGGCCAGCTCCGGCCGGCGCGACACCACCGCCTCGATGTAGCCGAAGAAGCGCGGCACGTCGGTGAGGTACTTGGGCTTGCCGTCGCGATGGCGAATGCGCGCGAAGATGCCGATCACCTTGAGGTGGCGCTGCACGCCCATCAGGTCGCTGGCGCGCAGGAAGTCCTCAAGCTCGCCATGGACCGGGACGCCGGCGTCGTGGGCCAGGGTCCAGTAGCGCTCCAACCAGGCACGCACGCGCGCCTCCGGCCAACTGAGGAAGGCATCCTTGAACAGGCAGGTGACGTCGTAGGTGACAGGACCGTAGACCGCATCCTGGAAGTCCAGCACGCCGGGGTTCGGCTCGCTGAGCATCAGGTTGCGCGGCATGTAGTCGCGATGCACCAGCACCTTCGGCTGCGCCAGGGCGCTATTCACCAAGAGATCGCAGACGCCTTGCCAGGCCTCCAGTTGCGCACCGTCCAGGGTGACGCCGAGGTGACGCTGCAGGTACCAGTCGGGGAACAGCTGCAGCTCCCGGCGCAGCAGGGCGTCGTCGTAGCTCGGCAGGTCGGCACCCAGCGGCAGGCGCTGGAAGGCCAGCAGGGCCTCGAGGGCATCCGCGAACAGGGCGTCGGCGTTGGCCTCGTCGATCACCTCCAGATAGGTCTGCCGACCGAGATCGCTCAGCAGCAGGAAGCCCTGCTCGAGGTCGCCGGCGAGGATCTCCGGCACCAGCACTCCGGCGCCGGCCAGAAGGCCGGCGACCTTGACGAACGGCCGGCAGTCCTCCTGAGGCGGCGGCGCGTCCATCACGATCAGGCTGCGCTCGCCGTCCTGCCAGCGGAAGTAGCGCCGGAAGCTGGCGTCGCTGCTCGCCGGGGTCAAACGAGCCGTGCCCGGAGCCCCCCAACCCCGGGCCGCGAACAGCTCCGGCAGACACCCATCCAGCCAGTGCTGAAGTTTTTCCAATCGAACATCCACGGACATTCCCCCGCTCTCCTCCGGCCCTAGCCGTTGCCTGATGCATTGATCTATTATGGGCGATCTTACCCCAGCCCATCGCAGGCGTTCTGCCGCTCCGGCTGTTGGCGCACAGGAAGCCCGGATATAACACTGATGGCACTGACTCCTCCTCCTTTTTCCCTCTTCCGCAGAAAGTTTCCGCTTCTCGTCACTGGCAGTCTGCTCATCCTGGGCTCCACCCCGCTGTTGGCTGCCGAGCAGTACGACTGCGCCGCTTCGTCCAGCGGCGGATGGGCCTGCACCCCGAGGACCGTCGCCAAGGCACTGCCGCGCCCGGGAGAGGTAGGCACCCCCACGCAGGGGCCGGAGGCGGCTCTGGTCACCCAGACCGAAGGACGCGCCCTAGCTGTGCGCAGCGCCGATTTCAGCCACCTCGACTGGGTTCCGCGGGACAGGCTCACCCCGGCGCAGCTCGCCGAGACCGCCCCTTACTGCTCGGGCGCCTACATCGAGCCGATCCGCCCGGGGATGGACGACAAGACGCCCAAGGGCGAGGAGCCGACCCACGTGGCATCGGACGTGACCCGCTACGACCAGGAACGGGAGATCGTCACCGTCGCCGGCAACGTGGTCGTGCGCCAGGGCAGCATGCAGGTGGAGGCCGACGAAGCGAGCCTGCATCAGCAGGACAACCGGGCCGATCTGAAAGGCAACGTCAAGGTACGTGACAACGGCTCGCTGGTGGTCGGCGATAGCGCCACCGTGCAGCTGGACACCGGCGAGGCGACGATGGACAACGCCGAGTTCGTCATGCACCGCGGCCAGACGCGCGGCAGCGCACTGAACGCCCATCGCGAGGAAAGCGGCATCATCCGCCTCAAGGACGGCACCTACACCCGTTGCGAGCCGAACAGCAACACCTGGACCCTGGTGGGCAAGGACGTGGTGCTGAACCCTGATGAGGGCTTCGGCACCGGCAAGAACGTGACCATACGGGTGAAGGACGTACCGGTGTTCTACACCCCGAGGATCCGCTTCCCCATCGACGATCGGCGGCAGTCAGGCTTCCTGACGCCCACTTTCCGTTCCGGCGGCAACAGCAGCGGCTTCACGGTGCAGGCCCCCTACTACTTCAACCTGGCGCCGAACTACGACGCGACCCTCTACCCGACCATCATGACCAGCCGCGGCTTGTTGCTGGCGGGCGAAGGCCGCTATCTGACCAAGAGCAGCGAGGGACAGATGGGGGCCGCCTGGCTGGAGGACCAGAACGACAAGCGCAAGAACCAGACGGGCTACGAGAAGACCCGCTGGATGTACAACTGGCAGCACATCGGCGGGCTGAGCTCGCGGCTGTTGGCCGAGGTCGACTACACCGACATCAGCGACCCCTACTACTTCCAGGACCTGGGCAACAGCATGGGGACCAACCGGCCGAACTACCTCAACCAGCGCGGCACCCTGACCTGGCGCGGCGACACCTTCAACGCCCGCCTCAATGTCCATGCCCTGCAGCGTACCGCGGTGGCGGACATCACCCCCTACGACCGCCTGCCGCAGCTCACGGTGGATGGCGCCTTGCCGTTCCAGCCCGGCGGCATGCAGTTCAACTACGCCACCGAGTACGTCTACTTCCAGCGCAGCCTGAAGAACGGCGACTTCACCAACCGGTATGACCAGTCCCAGCCCTGGTACGACAACAACATCAAGGGCCTGGATCGCGCCGACGGCCAGCGGGCGCACCTGGAGCCCAGCGCCAGCCTGCCGCTGAACTGGACCTGGGGCTACCTCAAGCCGTCGCTCAAGTACGCCTACACCCAGTACGCCCTGAGCCTGGACAACACCGGCAAGGAATACATGGCTCTGCATAACCAGAACTACGACAACTCGCCGAATCGCGGCCTGCCGATCGCCAGTCTCGACGGCGGGCTCTATTTCGACCGCGACACCAACTGGTTCGGCAAGCCCATCCGCCAGACCCTGGAGCCGCGCCTGTACTACCTCTACGTGCCTTACAACAACCAGAAGGACATCCCGGTCTTCGACACCGGCGAGAACCCCTTCAGCTACGGCACGCTGTGGCGCGACAACCGCTTCTCCAGCAAGGACCGCATCGGCGACGCCAACCAGATGTCGTTCGGCGTGACCAGCCGCTGGATCCAGGCCAACGGCTTCGAGCGCCAGCGCATCAGCCTCGGCGAGATCGTCTACTTCCGCGACCGCAAGGTGCAGATGCCGGGCATGGACTATCGAGACCGCAAGGACGCCATGTCCACGGTATCGCCCATCGCCTTCGACTACCTGTTCCGCTTCAACCACGAGTGGCGCCTGACCGCCGATCTCAACTGGGATCCGGAACTGAAGACGACCCGCTCCGGCAGCGCGATGTTCCACTACCAGGCGTCGGACAACCCGAACAAGATCCTCAACCTGGGCTATCGCTATCGCAACGACACGGTACGCTACGACCCCACCACGGGTACGTGGCAGTACAGCAGCGACTACGGCAATTGCAAAACCAATCCCGCTAGCTGCATCAAGGACTACTACAAGGTCCAGCAGCACGACATGTCGATCATCTGGCCGATCGTGCCGCAGTGGAACGCCATCGCCCGCTGGCAGTACGACTACGCGCGCAACCGCACCCTCGAAGCCTTCGGCGGCTTCGAGTACGACAGCTGCTGCTGGAAACTGCGCGTGATCAACCGCTACTGGATGAACTACACCGAATACGGCCTCAACCCGAACCTCAACGACCGGACCAACAACGGCGTCTTCTTCCAGATCGTTCTCAAGGGCCTGGGCGACGTGATGGGCAACCGGGTGGAGTCTTTCCTCCAGCAAGGCATCGAAGGGTACACCGCGCGTGAAGAGCAAGCTCACTAATCGTCTACGCCCTCTGCTGCTGGGCGCCCTTCTTCTCGGCGGTGCGGTTCACGCCCAGGTGCAGCCGCTGGATCGGGTCGTGGCCATCGTCGACAACGACGTGATCATGCAGAGCCAGTTCGACCGGCGCCTGCGCGAAGTCGAGCAGACCATCGCCAAGCGCGGCGCCCAGATGCCGCCGCAACAGGAGATCCAGCGGCAGGTACTGGAGCGCCTGATCCTCGAGGACATCCAGCTGCAGCTCGGCGAACGCTCCGGCATCCGCATCGGCGACGAGGAGCTCAACCAGGCGATGGCCACCATCGCCCAGCGCAACAACCTGACCCCCGACCAGTTCCGCGCAGCCCTGGCCCGCGACGGCCTGTCCTACGAGGACGCCCGCGACCAGATCCGCCGCGAGATGGTCATCAGCCGGGTGCGCCAGCGCCGGGTGGCCGAGCGCATTCAAGTATCCGATCAGGAAGTCCGGAACTTCCTCGCCTCGGACCTGGGCAAGCTTCAGCTGTCGGAAGAGTTTCGTCTGGCCAGTATCGTGATTCCCCTGAGCGACGGCGCCTCTCCCGAGGAGATCCAGACCGCCGAGCGCCAGACCCGGCAGATCTACCAGCAACTGCGTTCCGGTGCCGACTTCACCGAGCTGGCGATGAGTCGCTCGGCCGGCGAGACCGCCCTGGAAGGCGGCGAGATCGGCTGGCGCAAAGCAGCCCAGCTGCCGCCCGCCTTCGCCGAGATGCTCGGCCGCCTGCCGACCGGCGGGATCAGCGAACCCGTGCGGACCCCGGGCGGATTCATGATCATCAAGGTGCTCGAAAAGCGCGGCGGCAGCGGCGCCCAGATACGCGACGAAGTGCACGTCCGCCACATCCTGATCAAGCCCAGCGAGATCCGCAACGAAGCGGAAACCAAACGGCTTATCGAGCGCATCTACGACCGTCTTCGCGCAGGAGAGGACTTCGGCGAAATGGCGAAGAGCTTCTCCGAAGATCCCGGCTCGGCGCTCAACGGCGGCGATCTGAACTGGGTGGACCCCAACGCGCTGGTCCCGGAATTCCGCGAAGTGATGGAAAACACCCCCAGCGGCCAGTTGTCCCGGCCGTTCCGCAGCCCCTTCGGCTGGCACATCCTGGAGGTCCTCGGTCGCCGCGCCACCGACAGCAGCGAGCAGTCGCGCGAGCAACAGGCCCGCAACATGCTGCGCAACCGCAAGTACGACGAGGAACTGCAGGCCTGGCTGCGCCAGATCCGCGACGAGGCTTACGTGGAAATCAAGCAGTGAGTCCCCGGCGCTTCGCTCTGACGCCGGGCGAGCCGGCCGGCATCGGTCCCGATCTGTGCCTGCTGCTCGCCCGGCAGGCACAGCCCCACATCCTGATCGCCATCGCCAGCCGTGCGCTGCTCGAGCAGCGTGCCGGCGAGCTCGGCCTCGCCATCGACCTTCGCCCCGTGGCACCGGCCGCCTGGCCGACCATGCCCGCTCCGGCCGGTGCCCTGTACGTCTGGGACACCCCGCTGCGGGCGCCGGTCCGGGCCGGGGCGCTCGATCCGGCGAACGCCGCCTACGTGCTGGAAACCCTGACCCGCGCCGGCCAGAGCTGCCTCGACGGGCACTTCGCCGGGATGATCACCGCCCCAGTGCACAAGGGCGTGATCAACGAAGCCGGCATTCCCTTTTCCGGGCACACCGAGTTCCTCGCCGAGCTGACCGCCACCCAGCAGGTGGTGATGATGCTGGCCACCCGCGGCCTGCGCGTGGCGCTGGTGACGACCCATCTGCCGCTCAAGGACGTCGCCGCGGCGATCACCACCGAGCGCCTGGAGCGGGTCGCACGCATCCTGCATGCCGATCTGGTCGCCAAGTTCGGCCTCGCCGCTCCGCGCATCCTGGTCTGCGGACTCAACCCCCACGCCGGGGAAGGCGGCCATCTCGGCCGTGAGGAGATCGAGGTGATCGAGCCGACCCTGGTGCGCCTGCGCAGCGAGGGGATGAACCTGGTCGGCCCGCTGCCGGCCGACACCCTGTTCACGCCCAAGCACCTGGAGCACTGCGACGCCGTCCTGTCGATGTACCACGACCAGGGCCTGCCGGTTCTCAAGTACAAGGGATTCGGCGCCGCGGTCAACGTCACCCTGGGCTTGCCGATCATCCGCACCTCGGTCGACCACGGCACCGCCCTGGACCTGGCCGGCAGCGGCAACGTCGACATCGGCAGCCTGCAGGTGGCGCTGGAAACCGCCTATCAGATGGCTGAAGCCAGCGGGCAGACGGCCGTCGCCTAACTCCAACGCCTCGCTCTCCCCCACCGGAGCCGGCCCCGCGGCCGATGATTGGGGCCTGGCGCCCTTTCACTGCTAAACTGCGCCCCTTTGCAATTTCGCTTCGGCCCGGTGCCCGTCGCCCGCGGCTCGAAGCCTGGAGCCTTCGTCGATGTCCGAGCCTTACCAACACCGCGCCCGCAAGCGCTTCGGCCAGAACTTCCTGCACGATGCCGGAGTGATCCACCGCATCCTGCGCGCCATCCACCCGCGCTCGGGCGAGCGCCTGGTGGAAATCGGCCCGGGCCAAGGGGCGCTGACCGAGGGACTGATCGGCAGCGGCGCCAAGCTCGACGTGATCGAACTGGACCTCGACCTGATCCCCCTGCTCAAGCTGAAGTTCGGCCTCGACCCGCAGTTCACCCTGCACCAGGGCGACGCCATGAAGTTCGATTTCGCCCAACTGAGCGAAGAGCCGCACAGCCTGCGCATCGTCGGCAACCTGCCCTACAACATCTCGACGCCGCTGATCTTCCACCTGCTGGAATACTCGGCGCTGATCCGCGACATGCACTTCATGCTGCAGAAGGAAGTCGTGGAGCGCCTGGCCGCCCAGCCTGGCGGCGGCGACTGGGGGCGACTGTCGATCATGGTGCAATACCACTGCCAGGTCGAACACCTGTTCAACGTCGGCCCGGGCGCCTTCAACCCGCCGCCCAAGGTCGAATCGGCGATCGTCCGCCTGGTGCCCCACGCCAGCCTGCCGCATCCGGCCAAGGACCCGGCACTGCTCGAGCGTATCGTCCGCGAGGCCTTCAACCAGCGGCGCAAGACCCTGCGCAACACCCTCAAGGGTCTGCTCGATGCCGAGTCCATCGAAGCCGCCCGCGTCGATGGCAGCCTGCGCCCCGAACAGTTGGACCTGGCCGCCTTCGTCCGGCTGGCCGACCGCCTGCACGAGCAGTTGCACAAGCAGACTTCCGAGCAAATCGCCGCCGACTGAAGTCATAACTTCCTCAAGCGAACCGATATCAAGGCCCGCGCATGTCAGATTCCCGCTACCAGATCGATGTCAGTGTCGTTTCCCGCTATCTGCCGGAGCAGTCGCAGCCGGAAAAGAACCGCTACGCTTTCGCCTACAGCGTGACCATCCAGAACAACGGCCTGCTGCCGGCGCAGCTGCTGTCGCGTCACTGGCTGATCACCGACGGCGACGGCCATGTCCAGGAAGTCCGCGGGCCCGGCGTGATCGGCAAGCAACCGCTGATCGAGCCCGGCCAGAGCCACAGCTACGACAGCGGCACGCTGCTTTCGACCCAGGTCGGCACCATGCAGGGCAGCTACCAGATGCTGGCCGAGGACGGCCATTCGTTCGACGCACCGATCGCCCCCTTCCGCCTGGCGGTTCCTGGGGTACTGCACTGATGGCGATCTATGCCGTCGGGGATCTGCAGGGTTGCCTGACTCCCCTGAAATGCCTGTTGGACAGGGTCTCCTTCGATCCGAGCAAGGATCGTCTGTGGCTGGTGGGCGACCTGGTTAATCGCGGCCCGCAGTCGCTGGAAACCCTACGCTTCCTGTTTTCCCTGCGCGACTCCGTAGTCACCGTGCTCGGCAACCACGACCTGCATCTGCTGGCCGTGGCCTATGACATCGAGCGGCTGAAGAAGAGCGACACCCTGCGCGAGATCATCGAGGCGCCGGACCGCGACGTGCTGATCGACTGGCTACGCCAGCAGAAGCTCGTGCACTACGACGCCGACCGCGACATCGCCATGGTGCACGCCGGCATTCCGCCGCAATGGTCCCTGAAGAAGGCCTTGAGCCTGGCCGCGGAAGTCGAGGAAGTGCTGCGCGACGACGACCGCCTGCTGCAGTATCTCGACGGCATGTACGGCAACGAGCCGGCCCGCTGGAACGGCAACCTGCGTGGCATCAAGCGCCTGCGGGTAATTACCAACTACTTCACGCGGATGCGCTTCTGCACCGCCGATGGCACTCTCGACCTGAAATCCAAGGAAGGCGTGGGCAGCGCACCTGACGGCTTCGCCCCCTGGTTCAGTCACCCCAAGCGCAAGACCCGCGGCCAGAAGATCATCTTCGGTCACTGGGCGGCCCTCGAAGGCCGCTGCGACGAACCCAACGTGTTCGCCCTGGATACCGGCTGCGTCTGGGGGAACCGCTTGCGGATGCTAAACCTCGAAACCGGCGAGTACCTGCACTGTGATTGCAATGACGAGCCGCGCACCGAGTGACATCAGGCCTTGGCGGCCACGCGACATTCCCGCACGCCGGCCACCTATCCGGCCATGCCTTTCCCGGTGACCCCACCAGACATCCTGACCCCGAGGTTCCCATGAGCGAATTCCAACGCATTCCCCCCCAGCAAGCCCAGACCCTGCGCGAGCAGGGCGCCGTCGTGGTGGACATCCGCGACGCGCAGAGCTACGCCCTAGGCCACATCGCCGGGTCACGCCATCTGGACAATCACTCCCTGGCCGATTTCATCGCCCAGGCGGATTTCGACAAGCCGCTGATCGTTTCCTGCTACCACGGCAACTCCAGCCAGGCCGCTGCGGCCTATCTGGCCCATCAGGGGTTCTCCGAGGTGTACAGCCTGGACGGCGGATTCGAACTCTGGCGTGCGACTTTTCCCGAAGAAATCGAATCGGACAATCCATGAAGGACCTGCTATAAGATCGGAAGTTTCACCGCGCCGCTCTTCCCCGAGCGGCCCGCCGCCTCGCCTGAAAAGCCCGTCGTTCCTGCCTCTTGCCATCCCCCCGAGCAACCGTGCTACTGTCGAAACCGAACTATTCTTGACTTTAGGCCATCCAAACTGGCAGGCCCTAACGGGCTTGCAGCCACGGGGTAATTGACTTCGGGCATGGGGGATTTCATCGGCTGACTATTCAGCGAACCGCCAACACCCGCACGACTCAATCAAAGCCGGATCCGAGCATCGACCGAGGTGACGTCATGAGTATCTTCAGCCATTTCCAGAACCGATTTGAAACGACGCGTCAAGAGGAGTACTCCCTGCAGGAGTACCTTGAGCTCTGCAAGAAGGATCGTAGTGCCTACGCCACGGCTGCCGAACGGATGCTGATGGCGATCGGCGACCCGGAACTGCTGGATACCTCCACGGATCCCCGTCTGTCGCGGATATTCTCCAACAAGGTGATCCGTCGCTACCCGGCCTTCGCCGACTTCCACGGCATGGAGGACTGCATCGAGCAGATCGTTTCCTACTTCCGCCACGCTGCCCAGGGGCTGGAAGAGAAGAAGCAGATCCTCTACCTCCTCGGCCCGGTCGGCGGCGGCAAGTCGTCGCTGGCGGAGAAGCTCAAGCAGCTGATGGAGAAAATCCCCTTCTACGCCATCAAGGGCTCGCCGGTGTTCGAATCGCCCCTCGGCCTGTTCAACGCCAACGAGGACGGCGCCATCCTGGAAGAGGACTTCGGCATCCCGCGGCGCTATCTCTCGACTATCATGTCGCCCTGGGCGACCAAGCGACTGAACGAGTTCGGCGGCGACATCAGCCAGTTCCGCGTGGTCAAGCTTTACCCCTCGATCCTCAACCAGATCGCCGTGGCCAAGACCGAGCCGGGCGACGAGAACAACCAGGACATCTCCGCCCTGGTCGGCAAGGTGGATATCCGCAAGCTGGAGGAATTCCCGCAGAACGACGCCGATGCCTACAGCTACTCCGGCGCCCTGTGCCGCGCCAACCAGGGCATCATGGAATTCGTCGAGATGTTCAAGGCGCCGATCAAGGTGCTGCACCCGCTGCTGACCGCCACCCAGGAAGGCAACTACAACAGCACCGAAGGCCTCGGCGCGATTCCCTACAGCGGCATCATCCTCGCCCACTCCAACGAGTCCGAGTGGCACAGCTTCCGCAACAACAAGAACAACGAGGCCTTCATCGACCGCATCTACATCGTCAAGGTGCCGTACTGCCTGCGCGTCACCGACGAGATCAAGATCTACGACAAGCTGCTGGATAACAGCTCGCTGGCCAAGGCCCACTGCGCTCCGGACACCCTGAAGATGCTCGCCCAGTTCTCCGTGCTCTCGCGCTTGAAGGAGCCGGAAAACTCGAACATCTACTCGAAGATGCGCGTCTACGACGGCGAAAACCTCAAGGACACCGATCCCAAGGCCAAGTCGATCCAGGAATACCGCGACGCCGCCGGGGTGGACGAAGGCATGAACGGCCTGTCGACCCGCTTCGCCTTCAAGATCCTCTCCAAGGTGTTCAACTTCGATCCCCATGAGGTCGCCGCCAACCCGGTGCATCTGCTCTACGTGCTGGAGCAGCAGATCGAGCAGGAGCAGTTCCCGCCGGAAACCCGCGAGCGCTACCTGCGCTTCATCAAGGAATACCTGGCGCCGCGCTACATCGACTTCATCGGCAAGGAGATCCAGACCGCCTATCTCGAATCCTACAGCGAGTACGGGCAGAACATCTTCGACCGCTACGTGCTGTACGCCGACTTCTGGATCCAGGACCAGGAATACCGCGATCCGGAAACCGGCGAGATCCTCAACCGCATGGCCCTCAACGAGGAGCTGGAGAAGATCGAGAAGCCGGCCGGCATCAGCAACCCGAAGGACTTCCGCAACGAGATCGTCAACTTCGTGCTGCGGGCCCGGGCCAACAACAACGGCAAGAACCCGACCTGGCTCAGCTACGAGAAGCTGCGGGTGGTGATCGAGAAGAAGATGTTCTCCAACACCGAGGACCTGCTGCCGGTCATCAGCTTCAACGCCAAGGCGAGCAAGGAAGACCAGCAGAAGCACAACGACTTCGTCAAACGCATGGTCGAGCGCGGCTACACGGAGAAACAGGTCCGCTTGCTGTCAGAGTGGTACCTGCGCGTAAGGAAATCGCAGTAACGCGGGCCCAGGCTGCACGCCGAGCGCGGCAGGCCACCGCCTGCCGGCTCCGGCCTGCGGCATTCAGCTCGAAGCCTGCAGCGCCCGGAGGGCCCATATGAGCTACGTTATCGACCGACGCCTGAACGGCAAGAACAAGAGCACGGTGAACCGTCAGCGCTTCCTGCGCCGTTACCGTGACCACATCAAGAAGGCGGTTGAAGAAGCCGTCAGCCGGCGTTCCATCACCGATATGGAGCATGGCGAGCAGATCAGCATTCCCGGACGCGACATCGACGAACCCGTCCTGCACCATGGGCGCGGCGGCAAGCAGACCATCGTCCATCCGGGCAACAAGGAATTCACCGCCGGCGAGCGCATCCCCCGTCCGTCCGGCGGCGGGGGCGGCGGCAGCGGCTCCGGCAAGGCCAGCAACAACGGCGAGGGCATGGACGACTTCGTCTTCCAGATCACCCAGGAGGAGTTCCTCGACTTCATGTTCGAGGATCTGGAGCTGCCCAACCTGATCAAGCGCCATATCACCGGTGCAGACACCTTCAAGACCGTCCGTGCCGGCATCAGCAGCGAGGGCAACCCGTCGCGGATCAACATCATCCGCACCCTGCGCTCGGCCCACGCCCGGCGCATCGCCCTGTCCGGCAGCAGCCGCACCAAGCTGCGCCAGGCCAAGGCCGAACTGGCGCGCCTGAAGCTGGAGGAGCCGGACAATTTCGGCGACATCCGGAAACTGGAAGCGGAAATCGCCCGTCTGCGCGCGCGCATCGAGCGCATTCCCTTCCTCGACACCTTCGACCTCAAGTACAACCTGCTGGTCAAGCAGCCCAACCCCAGCTCCAAGGCCGTGATGTTCTGCCTGATGGACGTGTCCGGCTCCATGACCCAGGCGACCAAGGACATCGCCAAGCGCTTCTTCATCCTCCTGTACCTGTTCCTCAAGCGCAGCTACGACAGGATCGACGTGGTGTTCATCCGCCACCACACCAGCGCGAAGGAGGTGGACGAGGAAGAGTTCTTCTATTCCCGGGAAACCGGCGGCACCATCGTCTCCAGTGCTCTGAAGCTGATGCAGGAGGTGATGGCCGAGCGCTACCCGGTCAACGAATGGAACATCTACGGCGCCCAGGCGTCGGACGGGGACAACTGGAACGACGATTCGCCGCTCTGCCGGGACATCCTGATGAAGCAGATCATGCCCTTCGTCCAGTACTACAGCTACGTCGAGATCACGCCCCGCGAGCACCAGGCCCTCTGGTACGAGTACGATAACGTGCGCGAGGCGTTTCCCGAGTCCTTCGCCCAACAGCAGATAGTGTCCGCCGCCGACATTTATCCGGTGTTCCGCGAACTCTTCCAGCGGAGGATTGCGACATGATCCCCAGAGAGAGAAAAGGCCAGCCGATTTCCACCGGCTCGGAGTGGACCTTCGAGCTGATCCGGGCCTACGACAAGGAAATCAGCCGCATCGCCGAGCGCTATGCGCTGGATACCTATCCGAACCAGATCGAGGTGATCACCGCCGAGCAGATGATGGATGCCTACGCCTCGGTCGGCATGCCCATCGGCTATCACCATTGGTCCTACGGCAAGCACTTCCTGTCCACCGAGAAGGGCTACAAGCGCGGCCAGATGGGGCTGGCCTACGAGATCGTGATCAACTCCGATCCGTGCATCGCCTACCTGATGGAAGAGAACACCATGTGCATGCAGGCACTGGTGGTGGCGCACGCCTGCTACGGGCACAACAGCTTCTTCAAGGGCAACTACCTGTTCCGCAGCTGGACCGACGCCAGCTCCATCATCGACTACCTGGTGTTCGCCAAGCAGTACATCATGCAATGCGAGGAACGCCACGGCATCGACGCCGTGGAGGAGTTGCTCGACTCCTGCCACGCCCTGATGAACTACGGCGTCGACCGCTACAAGCGGCCCTACCCGATCTCCGCTGAGGAGGAGAAGCGCCGGCAGAAGGACCGCGAGGAGCACCTGCAGCGGCAGATCAACGACCTCTGGCGAACCATTCCCAAGGCCCCGGGCAAGGACAACGAGAAGGAGCAGAGCCGCTGGCCCGCCGAGCCGCAGGAGAACATCCTCTACTTCATCGAGAAACACGCACCGCTGCTGGAGCCCTGGCAGCGCGAAGTCGTGCGCATCGTGCGCAAGATCGCCCAGTACTTCTACCCGCAGCGGCAGACCCAGGTGATGAACGAGGGCTGGGCCACCTTCTGGCACTACACCCTGCTCAACGACCTCTACGACGAGGGCCTGGTCACCGACGGCTTCATGATGGAGTTTCTCCAGTCGCACACCAGCGTGATCTACCAGCCGTCGTTCGACAGCCCCTACTACAGCGGCATCAACCCCTATGCGCTGGGTTTCGCCATGTACCGCGACATCCGCCGGATCTGCGAGAACCCGACCGAGGAGGACAAGCGCTGGTTCCCCGACATCGCCGGCAGCGACTGGCTGAGCACGCTGAAGTTCGCCATGCAGACCTTCAAGGACGAGAGCTTCATCCTGCAGTTCCTCTCGCCCAAGGTGATCCGCGACCTCAAGCTGTTCAGCATCGTCGACGACGACCAGAAGGACGAGCTGCTGGTGGCGGCGATCCACGACGACGCCGGCTACCGCCTCGTGCGCGAGCAGCTCGCCGCCCAGTACAACCTGGGCAACCGCGAGCCCAACGTGCAGATCTGGAGCGTCGACCGCCGCGGCGACCGCTCCCTGACCCTGCGCCACCAGCAGCACGACCGCAAGCCGCTGGGCGAGTCGACCGAGGAGGTGCTCAAGCACCTGCACCGGCTGTGGGGATTCGACATCCACCTGGAATCGCTGCAGGGCGACCGCATCGTCGGCACCTACCACGTGCCGCCGAAAGGGGACGGCGACTACGAGGAGAACTACCCGCGCCTGGATCTGGCGATTCCGCCGATCTGAAGGGCCGACCGGCGCCACCCGAAGTCCCGTGCGAGGCAAAAAACCGCACGGGGCTTCTTTTTTCCGGGTAGCGCGTCGCTTTTCCCTTATCCTCCCGCCCACGGAGGTATCTATGCAGATCTACAAAGTGGGCGGTGCCGTGCGCGATCGCCTGTTGGGACGACCGGTGACCGAGGTCGATTGGGTGGTGGTCGGCTCCAGCGCCGAAGAGATGCAGGCCCAAGGGTTCCGCCCGGTCGGCGCGGACTTCCCGGTTTTTCTCCACCCCAGAACCGGCGAGGAATACGCCCTCGCCCGCACCGAACGGAAAAGCGGGCGCGGCTACGGCGGCTTTACCTTCTACGCCAGCCCAGAGGTAACGCTGGAAGAGGACCTGATCCGCCGCGACCTGACCATCAACGCCATGGCCGAGGACGAGCAGGGTCGGCTGATCGATCCCTACCATGGCCAGCGCGATCTCGAGCAGAAGTGGCTGCGCCACGTCTCCCCCGCCTTCGCCGAGGACCCGCTGCGGGTCCTGCGCGTGGCCCGCTTCGCCGCCCGCTATGCACCGCTGGGCTTTCGCATCGCCCCGGAAACCCAGGCCCTGATGCGAGCGCTCAGCGAATCCGGCGAACTGCAGGCGCTCACCCCCGAACGCAGCTGGAAGGAGATCTCCCGCGCCCTCATGGAACCGCGCCCGGATGTGTTCATCCGGGTACTGCGCGACTGCGGCGCCCTGCGCGAACTGCTGCCGGAGGTCGACGCCCTGTTCGGCGTGCCGCAGCCGGCGGCCCATCACCCGGAGATCGACACCGGCGAGCACGTCCTCGCCGTGCTGCGCCAGTGCGCCGGGCACGACCAGCCGCTGAGCGTGCGCTGGGCCTGCCTGCTGCACGACCTGGGCAAGGGCACGACGCCGGCGGGCGAATGGCCGCAGCACGTCGCCCACGAGCACCGGGGCCTGAAGCTGATCCGCGCGGTGAACGCCCGCTGCAAGGCGCCGCGCGAGTGTCAGGAGCTAGCCCTGCTGGTCGGCGAATACCACAGCCACGCCCATCGCGCCCTGGAACTGCGTCCCTCGACCCTGCTCGACCTGCTCCAGCACTTCGACATCTACCGCCGACCGCAGCGCTTCGAAGAATTCATCCAGGCCTGCGAAATGGACGCCCGTGGTCGCCAGGACCAGGAGCGACGGAATTATCCACAGGCCGATTACCTACGTGGCGCCGCCGCCGCGGCGCGGGCGGTGGCGGTGCAACCGCTGCTGGAACAGGGCCTTGCCGGCGCGGCCCTGGGCGAAGCGCTGAAGCGCGAGCGGCTCCGGGCGCTCGAGGCCTACAAGGCGAGCCGGGAGCCCGCCCCTAGGCTGGCTGAGGACGAGACGACCGACCTGACGGAGCAATCCCCGGGTTGACGCTGTCTGTCAGGGAGGGGGGCTCTTCTTATGAGATAAGAATATATACATAGAGCCAATGGTACTATGAGGGATCGCCGGTCCCCAGCCAGGCATGCGCGGAGAACTGCCTTATGAATGCCCAAGTCGAAGCCTTCTTCGATCTCGCCACCTTCACCTACAGTTATGTGGTGAGCGATCCGCAGAGTCGCCAGTGCGCCCTGATCGACCCCGTACTGGACTACGACCCGGCCGCCGGCCGTACCTCGCACGGCAACGCCGACCGCCTGATCGCCCATGTACGCGAGCAGGGCCTGACGGTGCAGTGGATTCTCGACACCCACGTGCATGCCGACCATCTCAGCGCCGGCCATTACCTGAAGGAACGGCTCGGCGGCCAACTGGGCATCGGCGACCGCATCACCGTGGTACAGAACACTTTCGGCAAGCTGTTCAATGCCGGGCCGGAATTCGCCACCGATGGCCGCCAGTTCGACCACCTGTTCCGCGACGGTGAAATGTTCGCCGTCGGCGGCATAGAGGCCCGTGCCATCCACACCCCCGGTCACACCCCTGCCTGCATGACCTACCTGATCGGCGACGCCGCCTTCGTCGGCGACACCCTGTTCATGCCCGACTACGGCACTGCCCGCTGCGACTTTCCCGGCGGCGACGCGCGCACCCTGTACCGCTCCATCCGCTCCCGGCTGTTCGCCCTGCCGGACTCGACCCGCGTGTTCATGTGCCATGACTACAAAGCACCGGGCCGCGAGCACTACCTGTACGAGACGACCATCGGCGCCGAACGCACGCACAACGTGCACATCCACGAAGGCATCGGCGAGGAGGAGTTCGTCGCCATGCGCCAGACCCGCGACGCCACCCTCGGCATGCCGGCCCTGATCCTCCCCGCGGTGCAGATCAACATGCGCGCCGGCGAGCTGCCGCCGGCCGAGGACAATGGCACCCGCTACCTGAAGATCCCGCTCGACGTGCTCTGAAACTTCGCCGGGAGGCCAGGAAGATGCAACCGATCAAGCGTCTGACCCCGTTCATCGCCGTGACCGGCCAGCTCGAGCCTGCGGACATGGGCGCCGTAGCCGCCGGCGGCTTCCGCTGCCTGATCAACAACTGCCCGGACGACGAGGAGCAAGCGCAGCCGGGCGACGACGACCTGCGCCGTGCCGCCGAGGCCGCCGGCCTCGACTACCACTCCCTGCCGGTGGTTTCCGGCCAGATCGGCGACGCCGAGGCGGCCGCCTTCCGCCGCCTGCTCGAACGGGTCAAGGGCCCGGTCCTGGCCTTCAGCCGCAGCGGAACCCGCTCCGCCGGCCTGTGGGCGCTGGCCGAGGCCCATCACCTCGCCCCGGACAGCCTGCTGCAGACCGCCCGGGCCGCCAGCTACGACCTCGGCGCCCTGCTGCCACGTCTGGAGCAGCGCTGGCGGAGCCAGCCCGAGGCGCCCCGCTACGACGTGCTGGTGATCGGCGGCGGCGCCGCCGGCTGCGCGGTCAGCGCCAGCCTGCTCAAGCGCGCCCCCGATCTGCGCATCGCCGTGGTCGAGCCGAGCGAGCGGCACTACTACCAGCCGGGCTGGACCCTGGTCGGCGCCGGCGTGTTCGACTGCGCACGCACCGAGCGCGCCATGGCCCGCTGCATCCCGAGAGGAGTCCAGTGGATCCGCGCCGCCGCCGCCGCCTTCGAACCGGAGCGGCAGCAGGTGGTGCTGGAAGACGGCAGCCGCCTCGGTTACCGCGCCCTGGTCGTCTGCCCGGGCCTCGTCCTCGACTGGGACGCCATCGAAGGCGCCCGGGAAACCCTGGGCCGCAACGGCGTGACCAGCAACTACCTGTTCGAGCTGGCGCCCTACACCTGGCGGCAGGTACAGGCCCTGCGTCGCGGCCGGGCACTGTTCACCCAGCCGCCGCTACCGATCAAGTGCGCCGGCGCGCCGCAGAAGGCCATGTACCTGTCCTGCAACCACTGGCTCAGGCAGGGCGTGCTGCCCGACATCCAGGTGGAGTTCTGCTCGGCCGCCGCGACGCTGTTCGGTGTCGCCGACTTCGTGCCGCCGCTGATGCGCTACGTCGCGCGCTACGACGCCCGGCTCGCCTTCAGCCACAACCTGATCAAGGTCGACGGCGAGGCGCACAAGGCCTGGTTCGCGGTCACCGATGCCGACGGCACGACCCGCACGGAGGAGCGCGAGTTCGACTTCCTGCACCTGGTGCCGCCGCAACGGGCCCCGGCATTCGTCCGCCAGAGCCCCCTGGCCAATGCCGAGGGCTGGCTCGAGGTGGATCACGCGACCCTGCGCCATCCACGCTACCCCGACATCTTCAGCCTCGGCGACGTCTGCTCCGCGCCCAACGCCAAGACCGCCGCAGCGGTGCGCAAGCAGGCGCCGGTGGTGGCCGAAAACCTCATCGCCCAGCTCGTCGGCCGCGCTCCGCGGGCGGCCTACGACGGCTACGGCTCCTGTCCGCTGACCGTCGAGCGCGGCAAGGTGATCCTCGCCGAATTCGGCTACTGCGGCAAACTGCTGCCCAGCCTTCCCTGGGACCCGCGGGTGCCGCGTCGCCTGGCCTGGGAACTGAAGACCAGGGGGCTGCCGTCCATCTACTTCGATCTGATGCTCAAGGGCCATGAGTGGCTGGCCGGCCCCAGGCGGCCGGACCGCCTGCAGCTCCCGGCGGACTGCGATCTGGTCCGGGAGAAGAAGGGATGCTGACACGCCTAGCCCGCCACCTGCCATGCCTGGTCTGGGCACGCCGGTACGACCGCGAGGCCGCGGGCAAGGACGCCATGGCTGCGGTGATCGTGACCCTGATGCTGATTCCGCAGAGCCTGGCCTATGCCATGCTCGCCGGCCTGCCGCCGGTCACCGGCCTCTACGCCAGCATCCTGCCGCTGGTGGCCTACACCCTGTTCGGCACCAGCAGCAGCCTGGCGGTCGGCCCGACGGCGGTGGTCTCGCTGCTGACCGCCGCAGTGCTCGGCCCGCTGTTCGCCGCCAGCAGCGCCGAGTACGAGGCGGCCGCCCTGCTCCTGGCGCTGCTCTCCGGGCTGATCCTGCTGGCGATGGCGGTGCTGCGCCTGGGCTTTCTCGCCAACTTCCTCAGCCACCCGGTGATTTCCGGCTTCATGAGCGCTTCGGGCCTTCTCATCACCCTCGGCCAGCTCAAACACATCCTCGGCATCCGGGCCGACGGCGAGAATGCCGTCGAACTGCTCGGCGCCCTGGCCGCCGACCTGCCGCAGACCCATCTGCCGACCCTGGCCATCGGCGCCGCCAGCCTGGTCTTCCTGCAGCTGGCGCGTAGCCGGCTCAACGGCTGGCTGCGCGCCCTCGGCTGCACGCCGAAGGTCGCCGGCACCCTGACCCGGACCGCCCCGGTGGCGGCGCTGCTGCTCGCCGCGCTGGCCGTCTGGCTGCTCGACCTGTCCGCCGCCGGGGTGCGCGTGGTCGGGCAGATTCCCCGGGGCCTGCCGTCGCTCGACCTGCCGCCAGCGGATCTCGCACTGACGCTGAAGCTGCTGCCGGCGGCGCTGCTGATCAGCCTGATCGGTTTCGTCGAATCGGTGTCGGTGGCGCAGACCCTGGCCGCCAAGCGCCGCCAGCGCATCGACCCGAACCAGGAACTGGTCGGCCTCGGCACGGCCAACCTGGCCGCGGCGCTGAGCGGCGGCCTGCCGGTCACCGGCGGCTTCTCGCGCTCGGTGGTCAACTTCGACGCCGGCGCGCAGACCCCGCTGGCCGGGGCCTTGACTGCCGGGGGCATCGCCGTCACCGTACTGTTCTTCACCCCGCTGTTCCGCAACCTGCCCCATGCGGTGCTGGCCGCCACCATCATCGTCGCCGTGCTGGCCCTGGTGGATCTCGGCGCGCTCCGGCGCACCTGGCGCTACTCGAAGCAGGATGCGTCGGCCATGGCGACCACCATCCTCGGCGTGCTGCTGGTCGGCGTGGAGACCGGTATCCTGCTGGGCGTCGGCCTGTCCCTGCTGCTGTTCCTCTGGCGTACCAGCCAGCCGCATATCGCCGTGGTCGGCCAGTTGCCGGGCAGCGAGCATTTCCGCAACGTCGAACGCTTTGCCGTGGTGGAGAGCCCGACGGTGCTGTCGGTCCGCGTCGACGAGAGCCTGTACTTCCCCAACGCGCGCTATCTGGAAGACCGCATCGCCGAGCTGGTCGGCCAGCGACCGCGGATCGAGCATCTGGTACTGATGTGCCCGGGGGTCAACCTGATCGACGCCAGCGCCCTAGAGAGCCTCGAAGCGATCGGCGAACGCCTGCGAGCCGCGGGCATCCAGTTGCATCTCTCGGAGGTGAAGGGGCCGGTGATGGACCAGCTGAAGTGCTCGGCCTTCCTCGAGCATTTCGGCGGCCAGGTGTTCCTCAGCCAGTTCGAGGCCCTGGCCACCCTCGATCCGCAGACCACCCGGCAGGCCATCGGCCTGCGCCGCCCGGCCGGCCCGCTGCCCCGTCAGTCGGCGGTGCCGGGCGAAAGCGGCAAACGGGGGTGAAGCGCCCCGCCCTAGGGCTCGAGCCTCGGGGTGGGAAAGGCCTCGAGGAGTTCGGCCGGGGTCAGCTCGACGCCGCGCCACTGGAAGGGAACCGGCCACAGCCTCTGCTCGATCCGCGCCTCGCGCCAGAGCTCGGCGAAGGTGCGGCCGACGCCGGGGTGGACCCGCTGCGGCACCAGGAGGGACAGCGGCCAGAGCACGAAGGCGTTCTTCAGGATCTCCGCCCGCGGCAGCACCAAGCCGTGGAAATTGCCCACCAGTTGGTCGTACATCAGCACGTCGACATCCAGCGGCAGACCCTTGCGGTCCGGCGCATAGCGGCCGTTGTCGGCCTCGATGAACTTGAGCCGGCGATCCAGCTCGGTCAACGGCAGCTCGGTCAGGCCGGCCACCACCAGGTTATAGAAGCACCCGCTCTTGATGCCCACCGGCAGACTCTCGAACACCGGCGAACACCGCATGTCCTGCAGCAGGCCGGCCAGCGTGTCGAGACCGGAGGTGAGATGGGCGACGCGCTCGATATTGCTGCCGAGCCCGAGCAGCACAGGGGTCAGCGACATCCGCGCTCGATCTCCACTCCCACCCCGCTGGCCGCCGGGACGGCGCCCGGCTTGGTCAGCTTGAGGCGCAGCCAGGGAATCCCGAACTCGGCCATCAGCACCTCGGCCAGGCGCTCGGCGAAGGTTTCCACCAGGAAGAAGCTCGCCTCCCCGGCGAAGGCCTGGATTCGCGCCGATACGGCGGCATAGTCGAGAGCCTTGGCGACGTCGTCCTCGGCAGCCGGTGCCCGAGTATCCCAGCCGAGCTGCAGATCCAGACGCAGGCACTGGCGAATGCCGCGCTCCCAGTCGTAGACACCGATCACGGTGTCGACCTCCAGGCCCTCGATAAACACTTTATCCACGATCGACCTCGCGACAGACCCTGCGCCCGTCATCATTGATTATTGTCATAGACGCCACCAATCGGCCTGCGACAACGCAGGCCATGCTGCAATGCGAAAAAATTGGTGCCAACCCCCATACCCCCGCTAGAATCTGAGGCCAACCTGCCCCGGAATGGACCCCATGTTCTGGCTACTGGCGGTTTTCGCCTATCTGCTCGGCTCATTGCCCTTCGCCATCCTGATCAGCCGCCTGGCCGGCGGGCCGGACCCCCGCACCTTCGGCTCCGGCAACCCCGGCGCCAGCAACATGCTCCGCGGCGCCGGCAAGCGACTGGCGATTCTCACCCTGCTCGGCGACCTGACCAAGGGACTGATCCCGGTGGTGCTCGCCAACCTGGCCGGCTTCAAGGCCGAGCAGCAGGCCTGGATCGGCCTGGCTGCGGTCATCGGCCACATGTATCCGCTGTACTTCCACTTCCGCGGAGGCAAGGGCGTGGCCACTGCCGCCGGCGTGCTGCTGGGGGTCTATCCGGGCGCCGCCCTGATCTCCATCAGCAGCTGGCTGCTGGTCCTCCTCCTCACCCGCACCAGCTCGGTGGCCGCCCTGATCGCCACCCCGCTCTGCCTGCCGCTGATGGCCTGGCAACTGCCCAAGGCGCTGATGCCCCTGGCCATCCTCACCGCGCTGATCCTCTGGCGGCATCGCCAGAACATGCGCGATCTGTGGGCCGGCAAGGAAAGACGCTTCTAGCGGGCCAACGACCACCTGCTAGACGATAGCGGCCAACCGGGCGATCCGCCTTCCCGGCCCTAGACCGGCAGCAGGGACTCCATCGACCAGCGCGGATGCACCTGGATGGACGGACCGTCCTGCTGGCCCACCTGCAAACGCTGACAACCGGCATAAGCAATCATCGCGCCGTTATCGGTGCAGAAACGTGGACGGGCGTAAAAAACTTGTCCCTTCAGCTCGCCGAGCATCTTCTCCAGGGACTGGCGCAGGGCCTGGTTGGCGCTCACCCCACCGGCGATCACCAGGCGTTTCAGGCCGGTCTGCTTGAGGGCGCGCCGGCACTTGATGGTCAGCGTTTCCACCACCGCCTGCTGGAAGGCCAGGGCGACGTCGCAGCGCGACTGGTCGGTGTCGTCGCCGCTCTCGCGGCACTGCTGCCAGGTATTCAGGGCGAAGGTCTTCAGACCGCTGAAGCTGAAATCCAGTCCCGGCCGGTCGGTCATCGGCCGCGGGAAGACGAAGCGGCCCGGGGTGCCGCCCTGCGCCAGCCGGGCGATCTCCGGCCCGCCCGGATAGCCCAGGCCGATCAGCTTGGCGGTCTTGTCGAAGGCTTCGCCGGCGGCATCGTCCAGGGACTCGCCGAGCAGCTGGTAGCGGCCGATGCCGTCGACCCGCACCAGTTGCGTGTGGCCGCCGGAAACCAGCAGGGCGACGAAGGGGAACTCCGGCGGCTGCTCCTCCAGCATGGGCGCCAGCAGATGGCCTTCCATATGGTGGATGCCGAGCGCCGGGACGCCCCAGGCGAACGCCAATGCCTGGGCGCAGGAGGCGCCGACCAGCAGGGCGCCGACCAGCCCGGGGCCGGCGGTATAGGCGACCGCGTCGATTTCCCCGGGCTTGCAGCCGGACTCATCCAGCACCTGACGGATCAGCGGCAGCATGCGCTTGACGTGATCGCGCGAAGCCAGTTCGGGGACGACGCCGCCGTAGATGCGATGCAGGTCGATCTGACTGAACAGCGCGTCGGCCAGCAGGCCGCGTTCGCTGTCGTAAAGGGCGACGCCGGTTTCGTCGCAGGAGGTTTCCAACCCCAGTACAAGCATGGGTCCGGCCCTCAGCCTAGGCATGTTGAAAGGCGCGCATGATAAGCGTCAGCCCGCCACCCCGGCCAGCGCTTTTCGCTCGCCCGCCGGAGCATCCGGTGCACCGACATGCGCACCCCGCGGGCACGGGCTCGCCCATTTTTAGCGCCATAGCACAATGCCATGCCCAACAAAGGTGCGCGCCGCAACACATTTAACCTATAAAGCCATATTTTATATGGCATAAGCATTGCTTGGTCTCTCCCAGACCCAGACCGCTCGACCAACACACTGTGGCCGAGCCTTACGAGTGGAGATCAACATGCGAGTGTTAGGCGTCACCCTAGGGACCGTAGCAGGCCTCCTGGCCATGAGCATGGCCCATGCCGAGAGCAGTCTCGTTCCCGAAACCCTGACCGTGGAAAAAACCATCAAGCCGGGGGCCAATGTCTTCATCCTCGACCAGAACTGGAAGGGCCCCAGCCGGGTCAACGTGCTGTCGGCGGACGATCTGTCGCACAAGGGCATCCTGAGCGTCGGCCTGATCAGCCAGTTCAAGCTGACCAAGGACCGCAAGACCGCCTACACCGCCTCGGCCTATGCCAAGCGCATCATGTACGGACCGACCGAAGCGGTGCTGCAGGAGTTCGACGTCGATACCCTGAGCGTGAAGCGGGAAATCCCCGTCTCCAGCAAGATGGCCCAGATCGCGCCCTACTCCAGCCTGCTGCAGCTCACCGCGGACGAGCGCTACGCCCTGGTCCAGAACGCGACCCCGGCCAGCTCGGTCACCGTGGTCGACCTGATCCGCGGCAAGGCCATCAGCGAGATCCCCACCCCCGGCTGCTGGGGCATCTATCCGGCGCCCAAGGGCAACAAGTTCAGCAGCCTGTGCGGCGACGGCGCCGCCACCACCTACACCTTCGAGGCCGACGGCCGGTTCACCCCGGGCAAGCGCAGCGAGAAGATCTTCGACGTGGACGCCGATCCCCTGTTCATCCACGCCGAGCGGGTCGGCAAAGACCTGCTGTTCACCTCCTACAACGGCAACCTCTATCGCGTCTCGGACGCCGGCGAAGCGCCGAAGCTGAAGGACAAGTTCTCCTTCACCAAGGGCATCGAAGGCAACTGGGCCCCCGGCGGCTTCGAGGTCACCGCCTACAACCCGGCGCACAACGTGCTCTTCGTGGCCATGCACCCGGACGCCGAGGACGGCAGCCACAAGAACGAGGCCGAGGAAATCTGGGCCGTGGACCTCAAGGCGAAGAAGGTGCTGTACCGCTCCACCGTCGAGAAGGTGATCTCCATCACCGTCACCGAGGGCGAGCAGCCGGTGCTGTTCGGCATGAACGAAGAAGGCCTAGTGCAGCGCTTCGAGATCGATCCCGACGCCAAGTTCGCCGCCAAGCTGACCGACAAGGTCGAGGAGATCGGCGAGTTCACCCTTCTCGGTTCAACGAGCGAATGATCATGCAGGACAGTCTCTGGAGCATGGCGGCGCTGGCCGCGACGGTCTTCCTGATCCTCCTGTTCCTGCGCGCCGGCTGGCACAAGGTCGCCGACTACGGGCGCTTCCTCGGCTTCGTCGCCGATTACCGGCTGCTGCCGGAACGCCTGGTCGAGCCCGTCGCCCGCCTGCTGATCGGTGCCGAGTTCGCCGTGGTCGCCCTGCTGGCCTGGCCCAGCCAGTCCGCCCTGGGCGCCGCCGCGGCCGCCGCGCTGCTGTCGCTCTACGCCCTGGCCATCGGCGTCAACGTCGCCCGTGGCCGGCGCAGGATCGACTGCGGCTGCGGCGGCACCGCCCAGAGCCTGTCCTGGAGCCTGGTGATCCGCAATGCGCTGCTGGCGGCGCTGGCGCTGCTGGCCGCCGCCGGCGGCAGCCGGCTGCTGGGCGCCTACGCCGCGGCGGCCGCCGTGTTCGCCGGCGTCCT
>NZ_JBHRSJ010000010.1:111451-115928 GCF_042643485.1 Azotobacter bryophylli
AGCAGGTCATCGCCAACGGCAACCGCCGGCTCCTGCTGAACGGCGCCAACCAAGCCAAACACTGAAGAGAATCGCCATGTCCATACTCATTTTCGTCGTCGCCGTGCTCAGCGTGCTGGTGCTGGGCCTGATCATCGTGGTGTTCGCCCTGGCCCGCCAGATCGGCATCCTCTTCGAGCGCATCACCCCGATCGGGGCGATGGTCAACGACAGCGGGCCGAAGATCGGCGAGACCACCCCGGCCTTCGACCTGCCCAGCCTGACCGGTGGCAGCGTGCGGATCGGCGCCCCGTCCGAGAAGAGCAGCCTGATCTTCTTCCTCTCGCCGACCTGCCCGATCTGCAAGAAGCTGCTGCCGGTGCTCAAGTCGATCAGCAGCAGCGAAGACCGCTGGCTCAAGGTGATCCTGGCCAGCGACGGCGACGAGGCCAAGCACCGGAGCTTCATCGAGAGCGCCGACCTCGCCCAGTTCCCCTATCTGCTCTCCGAGCAACTCGGCGTGACCTACCGCGTCGCCCGCCTGCCGTTCGCCGTGCTGATCGACGGCGAGGGCGTGGTGCGCGCCAAGGGCCTGGTCAACACCCGGGAGCAGCTGGAAAGCCTGTTCAACGCCATGGAGTCCGGATACGCCTCGATCCAGGACTACGTCGGCACCGTTGCCCATCAGTAACCATCGCCACATTTGGAGCAAAGCATGTCAAACCTTCTGGATAGGCTATTCGGAGTCCTCGACAAGGCGGCCGAAGCGGGCACCCGCAAAGCCGCCCAGCACGTCAGCCGGCGCAGCCTGCTGGCCAAGACCGGGGTCATCCTGGCCGGCACAGCGCTGATGCCGCTGCTGCCCTTCGACCGTTCCCTGGGCGGCCTGGCCCACGCCGCCGACAAGGAGGCCGACGAGACCTCCTGCGATTACTGGCGCTACTGCGCCCTCGACGGCCAGCTGTGCAATACCTCCGGCGGCACCACCACTTCCTGCCCGCCGGGATCGGAAGCCTCGAAGGTTTCCTGGATCGGCACCTGCCGCAATCCCAACGACGGCAAGGACTACCTGGTCTCCTACAACGACTGCTGCGGCAAGGCGACCGTGCAGAGCTCGACCTTCTGCTTCACCAACAAGGGTGAGCGTCCCGGCTATCGCATGGGCCTGCACAACGACATCAACTGGTGCATGGCCAACGACAACAAGGGCTATCACTGCACCGTGGCCATGGTGGTGGGGTTGGCCGATGAATAAGTTCAGAGTCCTGGGCGGCGCCCTGGCGCTGCTGCTGGCCTCCGGCCAGGCGCTGGCGGACGGCAAGCAACTGTTCAACCAGCACTGCTCCAGCTGCCACGGCGCGGAAGGCGCCGGCATCGACGGCGTGGCCCCGCCGCTGCGCAATCCGACGCTCTGGCAGCGCCTCGGCGAGCAGGCGCCGACCTACCTGACCGGGGTCTGGGCCGGCGGCCTGAGCGGCAGCCTGGAAGTCGACGGCCAGACCTACCGCGGTCTGGTCATGCCGCCGCAGACGCAGATCCCGGCCGCGGACCTGGAACAGGTGGCCGGCTACCTGTTGCACGACCTCAACGGCGCGAAGCAGCGCGTGGAACGCGCCCAGATCGAGGCCGCGCGCCAGGCGCCGCTTTCCCATCAACAGTTGCGCGCCCTGCGCAAGGGGGTCTGATCCGAAATGCGTACCGTCATGCTGCTTGCCCTGCTGCTTCTCGCCGGCGCCCAGTCCGCACTGGCCGGCGAACGCAGCCCAGAAGTCAACTACGTGCTGCGTTGCGCGGGCTGTCACGGCATGGACGGCACCGGCGCGGAAAAGGCGGGCATCCCGCCTTTTCCCGGCCTGGTCGATGCCTTCTTTGCCGATCCGCAGGGTCGCCTGTACCTGATGCACGTCCCCGGCGTGGTATCCAACGGCCTCAACGACCGGGAAATCGCCCAGGTGATGAACTACGTGGGCGAGCGCTGGCGCAAGCCCGGCGCCGAGATCCGCCACTTCAGCGAGGCGGAAGTGGCGCGCCTGCGCGCCGAGCCGGTGGCGGACCTGGTCGGTCTGCGCCGCGACATCGCCCGGCGCCTGAAGGCCGAGGGCATTCCCGTCGCGGGCTATCCCTGGCCCTGAGACGAGTGGGGAAGGAATCGGGGGAAGAGAGGGAAACGGGGTAACGGACAGGTCCGAAACCGCTGCACGGGGGCCGATCCATTCGCCAGACCAGGCCGGTGGTGAATGGATCGGCCCCTGTTTCATGGGTCGGAACGCAACTGCCGCCGGTGACGGCGAGTCGGAACCCGCCTCAGGCAGCCAGACTGCCGGACTCCGGCAGGCAGATCAGGGACCAGTTCGCCGCCTGCTCGCCCAAGGACAGGACGGTGCAGCCGGGATCGGCCGGCAGGCGGCCGACCAGATCGCCCACGGTCCAGTCGGCGGTATTGGAGGCGACCACCCGTCCTTCCGCCGAAACCAGCAGCGCTTCCTGCGGCAGGCGCATCAGGTGGCGGGCCAGTTGGCGCTCGAAATCGCGCATCGGCAGATCGACCCCGGCGACGCCGATGAAGCGGCCGTTGGCGACGATCGGCAGGCTGAAGGTCAGCGCATACACCCCCGTGCAGTACAGATCCACGTAGGGACCGGCCACGGTGCAGGTGCCATGATCGCGGGGCACGCGGAACCAGGGCTTATCCTGATAGTGGAAGCAGTTGGCGCTGCTCTCGTCGAGGTTGAGGGACAGCGACAGGAGTTTCCCCTCGCCGACCTGGCGCCGCCACTCCATGTACAGCTGCCGATCGGCCAGGGTACCCGGCTGCAACACCACGCCGGCGCCCACGCAGGACTCGGTCTGCAGCAGCAGTGCGTCGATCCTCGGGCGCAGCTGCGCGAGATCGCGCGAGACCGGCCGGCATTGGGCCTCCTCGCGGGCCTCCCAGAAGCGGCGGACCTCATCGGCCAGCGACTGCAGACGAGCGAAGATGGCCTCGATCGAGACCTTGATGATCTGGCTGCATCCTTGCGGCGAATCGGGACCCATGGGAGCTGACACGACATTCACCTCGCGCACCTTTAAGGAGAAGACCCGGCGGTCGATGCCGGTCATGGAGCCGGATGCAAGAAGCGCTCCACTCAGTCGCTTCCGCCTTCCGCCGCCAGCAGCTCCAGGCGCAGATTGATCAGCCGCTTCACCCCGCGGGTCACGTGCGCCTCGGCCAGCGCCCCGGCCAGATTGGCGTCGCCGGCGACCAGTGCATCGAGGATGCTGCGGTGCTCCTGCTGGATCGCCGCGACATCCGGCGCCGTTCCCGATTCGATCCACAGCAGTTCGCCGATCTCGGCCTGCAGGCGCATTTCCGCGTTGGTCAGGCGGACCGACTGTGCCGCCACGGCGATCTCGATATGGAAATGCGCGTCGGCGCGGCGCCGCTGCTGACGGGTATTGGCGACGCCCAGCGCCTCGACATGGTGCAGCAGCCGCGCATGATGCTCGGCCGTGGAGCGCCGGGCGGCCAGACGCGCCGCCGTGCCGGAGATCGCCAGCTGCTCGTCGCCGAGGTCGCGCAGCTCCATGGTGCTCATCCGCTCCAGACGCTCCAGCAGCAGCGCCTGCGGCACCTCGATCGGGGCGCAGACGAAGCTTCCGCCGTTGCGCCCGCGGCGGGTGGCGATCAGTCCGCGCTGACGCAGCACCGCCAGCGCCTCGCGCAGGGTCACGGTGGCGACGCCGAACTGCAGGGCCAGCTCGCTCTCGCTGGGCAGCTGCTCGCCCTCGGCGAACAGCCCCAGGTCGATCACCTCGATCATCCGGCGGACCACTTCTTCGGTGCGCCCCTCCTGGCGCAGCCGCATGAAGCCGGAAGTGGGGGCGTGGTTGGGCGAACTCATGGGAGCGACGGCCTCGGATACTGCAGGGTTGGGTGAGCGCCGGGCAGAAGCCCCGACGGCGGCGGAGTGGCGGGTAACTCTAGCAGAGATTGGCACCAATACCTCTAAAAACAAATGCTTACCAAGTATTTCCGGCTGCGTCCGTGACGCCGTGTCCAGCCCAGACAGGACGCAGGCCGGAGCCGTTCCGACGGCTCCCGTGACGACTGCGACGCGCCGATGGCGGGCAAGCCTTTTGCTTGAGCGCGGAAGCGCCGATACCGCCCGTTCCTCCTGACGCCACGCCTGCCGGCAACGATGCTGGGGTCTTGGCAGACGCAAATACTTTAAGATATGGTTTCATAAGTTTTATGAAATTCCCCCCCTTTCGTATGCCAGGAGTTCGCGATGCTTCTGCAAGACCCCCGCCTGCTGCGCCAGCAGGCCTATATCGACGGTAGCTGGCAGGACGCCGACGGCGGCCGGACCCTGGACGTGAACAACCCGGCCACTGGCGAAGTCCTCGGCAGTGTGCCGAAGCTGGGCGCGGCCGAGACCCGCCGTGCCATCGAGGCCGCCGAGCGCGCCCTGCCGGCCTGGCGCGCGCTGACCGCCAAGGCCCGTTCCCAGAAGCT
>NZ_JBHRSJ010000011.1:0-3902 GCF_042643485.1 Azotobacter bryophylli
AGAGCGTTGGAACCACCTGATCCCATCCCGAACTCAGCAGTGAAACGACGCATCGCCGATGGTAGTGTGGGGTTTCCCCATGTGAGAGTAGGTCATCGTCAAGCACCTATCCCGAACCCCCGACTGGCACCTGCCGGTCGGGGGTTCGTCTTTGCGCCGGGAAAAAGGGGTGCAGCGCTCGCCGCCGAGGAGCGTCTCGCGACGCCCGCTCCGGCTCGCCCGATGGGGCTTTGCTTCAGCTCCATTTTCTAGGCATTCCTGCATGGTATGGCTATGATTCCTGCTTGGCTTAGAGGTGGGCTCCGTGATGTTGACTTTATTAAGGCTCCTGCAAGATGGTTGCTTTCATTCAGGGCAAGATTTAGGGAATGCACTTGGTGTGAGCCGTAGTGCTGTATGGAAGCAATTGCAGCGCCTTGAGTCTGAGATGGGAGTGTCAATACATAAAGTGCGTGGAAGGGGTTATCAACTTGCTAAGCCCATAGCTTTGCTAGAGGCTGGGGGCATCCTGCTCCCGGGGGGGTGGTCTCTTCATCTCAGAGAAACTGTTGATTCCACAAACGCAGAGGCAATGCGGCTCCTGATGGGGGGGCAGAGTCTTCCGTTGGTGGTACTTTCCGAGCGACAGACTGCTGGACGGGGGCGTCGAGGGCGGAACTGGCTAAGCCCATTTGCTGAGAATATCTATTACAGTTTGGCCTTGCGCATTGAAAGCAGTGCGAGGCGATTGGAAGGCCTAAGTCTTGTTGTTGGACTCGCGACGCTGCAGGCGTTACGAGCATTAGGCCTCTGGGATGCTGGCCTTAAATGGCCAAATGATATCCAGGTTCGGGGGAAAAAGATTGCTGGAATTCTTTTAGAGTTAACTGGTGATCCAGCTGATGTATGCCATGTGGTTATCGGTATTGGCATTAACGTGAACATGATTGATGCGGGGGAGATTGATCAGCCTTGGACGTCAATGCAGCTGGAGTTAAATCGATTAGTTGATCGTAACGAATTGGTAAGCGAATTAAACCGGCGATTATTTGACTACCTGAGCCTTCATGCGGATCAGGGGTTTTCCGTTTTTCAAGAGGAGTGGGAGGCGAATCATATATGGCAAGGTCGGGACGTCGGTTTGATCGCTGGTTCTCATCAAGTAAGAGGGCAGGTGCTGGGGGTTGATAGCCAGGGCGGTCTGCGCTTGTGCGTAAATGGGGAGGAGCGGATATTTAGTGGCGGAGAGCTCAGCTTGAGGGGATTCGATGATTGTTGAGCTTGACTGTGGAAACAGCTTCATTAAGTGGCGAGTAGTTGATGGCGCGAAGTCAGTTATATGCTCGATGGGGATTGCTGCCTCAAATGAGGAGCTCATATCGGCATTAGACGAGATAGGGCGGACGATCAGCTTGCGGCGCGGGCGGCTAGTCAGTGTGCGTAGCGATGAAGAGACTGCTCAACTGCGTGAGCTACTCGCCCAAAACTTGGGGGTCGAGGTGCAATGTGCTCAACCTGCGCGTGCCTTAGCCGGAATCAGGAACGGATATGACGACTTCTCGGCCCTAGGCCTAGATCGCTGGCTCGCCATGGTGGGGGCGTATAGTCTTGCACGGAAAGCCTGCTTGGTTCTTGATCTAGGCACAGCAGTCACGTCGGATTTCGTGTCGGCGGATGGCGTACACCAGGGGGGATATATCTGTCCAGGTTTGCCTCTTCTTCGTAGCCAACTGCGCGAGCATACAAGGCGCATTCGTTACAACGATGCCATGGTGAAAGAAGTGATCAAGGATATGGGGCCTGGGCGGGCCACGGCTGAAGCTGTGGAGCGTGGATGCCTGCTGATGCTGCGTGGGTTTATGGATGCCCAGCTAGCGCTGGCCACCGAGTACTTGGGAGATGATTTCGACGTGTTCGTTACTGGTGGTGATGCCGCTCTAGTAAAGGAAATGCTATCAGGGGCACGTTTTGTCCCTGATTTGATTTTCATCGGTTTGGCTATCGCTTGCCCCATCCCCTGAGGTCCTATATGCGTTGGGTGTTTCTCCTGTTGCTCGTATTAAATTCGCTCTATTACGGTTGGAGTCACTTAAATGCTTCAGCGCAATCGAGCAATGTGCTTATGCTGGAGAAATATCCAGAGACGCATGAGAGTATTCGTTTAGTTAGCGATAGGGGGGCATACAGAGAGAGCGATCCAGTTGCCCTGCCAACTGGGGATGTCTGTCTGTATGTGGGTGGTATGGTGCGAGAGGAATCGGTGAGGCAACTTGAGCAGCGGCTGTTGAGCCTGGATATCCAGGCGGATATAGAGGAGGTGGATAGTACCGTTGCTACGGATTATTGGCTGTACCTACCGCCTTTGGCTTCTCGACAGGCCTCATTAAGGCTACTGAAGGAGCTTCAAGCGAGAAAGATAGACGGCTATATCATTACCCAAGGAGACCTGGTCAATGGCGTCTCGTTAGGCATTTTTCCCAATAGTGATTCAGCCGGGAATGTCATGCAGCGGCTGCGTGACGCAGGGTACCAACCTGCCATGCGTGAGTTGCCGAGAGCGCACCGCGAGTATTGGGCGCGGATTGCTCTTGAAAGCAATCGACTGGTAGATGACGAGCTTCTGAAGAGACTGTCTCTTTCCTTTCCTGGGCTAAGGCACGAGCAGAAAGCATGCGGGGATGTTACAAACGGAGAGTCATTTAAGTAGTCTCGCGTTCGCGTGAGCTGTCGGGCTTACTGCTAGATGTTGTTGGGCTAGCTAATCTCTGATTTTAAAAGAGAAAAGGGTTGACAGTCGTGTGGTGTGCGTTAATAATGCGCCCCACTTCTGGAGGGGTTCCCGAGTGGCCAAAGGGATCAGACTGTAAATCTGACGTCTTAGACTTCGAAGGTTCGAATCCTTCCCCCTCCACCAGATTAAAAGCATGAGCTGTAGGCTCTGCGGGTATAGTTCAGTGGTAGAACCTCAGCCTTCCAAGCTGATGATGCGGGTTCGATTCCCGCTACCCGCTCCAGCTTTTGTTTTGCTTTGAGAGATTTGCTCATGTAGCTCAGCTGGTAGAGCACACCCTTGGTAAGGGTGAGGTCAGCGGTTCAAATCCGCTCATGAGCTCCATATATAAAGGCAGATATGTAAATATCTGCCTTTATTTTAATGGGTAATAGATTGGTTTGGTATCCACGATAGGGCGGTCCGCGATGGCTAAGGAAAAATTCGAACGTAACAAACCGCACGTCAACGTTGGCACCATCGGTCACGTAGACCATGGCAAGACCACTCTGACTGCCGCTCTGACCAAGGTTTGCGCTGAGACCTGGGGTGGTGCCGCTCGCGCCTTCGACCAGATCGACAATGCGCCGGAAGAGAAGGCTCGTGGTATCACCATCAATACCTCGCACGTAGAATACGACTCGGCGATCCGTCACTACGCTCACGTGGACTGCCCCGGTCACGCTGACTATGTGAAAAACATGATCACCGGTGCTGCTCAAATGGATGGCGCCATCCTGGTTTGCTCGGCTGCCGACGGTCCCATGCCGCAAACCCGCGAGCACATCCTGCTGTCCCGTCAGGTGGGTGTTCCCTACATCGTCGTGTTCCTGAACAAGGCCGACATGGTGGACGATGCTGAGCTGCTCGAGCTGGTCGAAATGGAAGTTCGCGATCTGCTGTCCACCTACGACTTCCCGGGCGACGACACCCCGATCGTCATCGGCTCCGCGCTGATGGCGCTGGAAGGCAAGGACGACAACGGTATCGGTGTTTCCGCTGTGCGCAAGCTGGTCGAGACTCTGGATAGCTATATCCCTGAGCCGGTTCGTGCCGTGGATCAGCCGTTCCTGATGCCGATCGAAGACGTGTTCTCCATTTCCGGCCGTGGCACCGTGGTGACCGGTCGTGTCGAGCGCGGCATCGTCAAGGT
>NZ_JBHRSJ010000011.1:4150-20427 GCF_042643485.1 Azotobacter bryophylli
GGGGCGTCATACCCCGTTCTTCAAGGGCTACCGTCCGCAGTTCTACTTCCGTACCACCGACGTGACCGGCAACTGCGAGCTGCCGGAAGGCGTCGAAATGGTGATGCCGGGTGACAACATCAAGATGACCGTCACCCTGATCGCTCCGATCGCCATGGAAGACGGCCTGCGCTTCGCCATCCGCGAAGGCGGTCGCACCGTCGGCGCCGGCGTGGTTGCTAAAATCATCGAGTAATCGGTTGCAATTTTATTATAGGGCCGGCATAATGGTCGGCCTGATCACAGTTATAGGCCAGTAGCTCAATTGGCAGAGCGGCGGTCTCCAAAACCGCAGGTTGGGGGTTCGATTCCCTCCTGGCCTGCCAGATTCTGGGTAGTGATGAATCTGGCATTTTCTTTATAGGGTTTCCTGGATGAATGCCAAAGCTGAGGCCAAAGAATCGCGCTTTGAGCTGCTGAAGTGGCTTGCTGTGGTGGTCTTGGTTGCGGTTGGCGTGGTCGGCAATCAGTTCTACTCAGCTGCGCCGGTTCTATATCGCGTCATCGCTTTGTTGGCTCTGGCTGCGCTGGCTGCTTTTCTTGCGCTTCAGACTGCTAAGGGGCAGGCCTTCTTTTTGTTGGTAAAAGATGCGCGTGCCGAAATTCGTAAGGTTGTCTGGCCTACTCGGCAGGAAACGACTCAAACCACTCTGATAGTGGTTGCTGTCGTTTTAGTTATGGCTCTTGTGCTTTGGGGGCTTGACTCTCTGCTCGGTTGGTTAGTCTCCTTAATTGTTGGTTAAAGGTGCGCCGTGGCTAAACGTTGGTACGTTGTTCATGCCTATTCGGGTTACGAGAAGCATGTGATGCGCTCTCTGATTGAGCGTGTCAAGCTGGCGGGCATGGAGGACCAATTTGGCGAGATTCTTGTTCCTACTGAAGAAGTAGTGGAGATGCGCAACGGCCAGAAGCGCAAAAGCGAGCGGAAGTTTTTTCCGGGCTACGTACTTGTTCAGATGGAGATGAATGAGGGGACATGGCACCTGATCAAAGATACGCCGCGTGTTCTAGGGTTTATCGGTGGAACAGCCGATAAGCCAGCTCCTATTACGGAGCGAGAGGCTGAGGCTATTCTGCGTAGGGTCGCTGATAGTGGTGATCGGCCGAAACCCAAAACGCTGTTTGAGCCGGGCGAAGTGGTGCGAGTCATTGATGGGCCTTTTGCGGACTTCAACGGTGTTGTCGAAGAGGTCAATTACGAAAAAAGCCGCATTCAAGTCGCAGTGCTCATTTTTGGGCGCTCTACGCCGGTGGAGCTTGAATTCAGTCAGGTCGAGAAGGCGTAGCTGAATCTGTACCTCTGACCCCGCAGTCGAAAACTGCGGGGTTTTGTCGTCACTGGGGTAAACGCGAAAGCAAACGGGGAGCCCTAGGCTAGGGCGCTTGTACCCGCAATTGGAGTGATAAATGGCTAAGAAAATTACGGCTTATATCAAGCTGCAAGTTAAAGCCGGTCAGGCTAACCCTTCGCCGCCAGTTGGCCCTGCACTGGGTCAGCACGGTGTGAACATTATGGAGTTCTGCAAAGCGTTCAACGCTAAGACTCAGGGTATGGAACCCGGTCTGCCGACTCCCGTAATCATTACTGTTTATAGTGATCGCAGCTTTACTTTTGAAACCAAGAGTACCCCGGCTTCGGTTCTGTTGAAAAAGGCCGCTGGCATCGCCAGTGGTTCCTCTCGTCCAAACACTCAGAAGGTCGGCACCGTTACTCGGGCCCAGTTGGAAGAGATTGCCAAAGCCAAGAAGGCAGATCTGACTGCTGCTGACTTGGAAGCTGCTGTGCGTACCATCGCTGGTTCTGCACGTAGCATGGGTTTGAACGTGGAGGGTCTGTAATGGCTAAGCTGACTAAGCGCCAGAAGGCGATTGCTGCTAGGGTTGAGGCGGGCAAGCAATATGGCTTCGAGGATGCCGCTACTCTGCTGGCAGAGCTCTCGACCACCAAGTTCAAGGAATCCGTGGATATCGCCATCAACCTTGGCGTCGATCCGCGTAAATCCGATCAAGTTGTGCGTGGAGCCACTGTGCTGCCGAACGGCACTGGTAAGAGTGTCCGCGTTGCAGTGTTCACCCAGGGGCCGGCTGCAGAAGCTGCTCTGGCTGCCGGGGCCGATCGCGTAGGCATGGACGATTTGGCTGCCGAAATGAAAGGCGGCGATCTGAACTACGACGTAGTCATCGCCTCCCCGGACGCGATGCGTGTCGTGGGTCAGTTGGGGCAAGTTCTCGGTCCTCGTGGTTTGATGCCGAACCCGAAAGTAGGCACCGTTACCCCGGACGTAGCTACTGCGGTGAGAAACGCCAAAGCCGGTCAGGTACGCTTCCGTACGGACAAGAACGGCATCATCCATGCCTCCGTTGGTAAGGTCGACTTTGAGCCGGCCAAGCTGAAGCAGAACGTAGAGGCCCTGATGGCTGATTTGAAGCGGCTGAAGCCCTCAACATCCAAGGGTGTATACGTCAAGCGCGTAACTCTCAGCACCACCATGGGCCCAGGTCTGGTCATCGATCAAGCCTCCTTGGAAGCTTAATGCAGGTGCAGTGGGGCTTCCCACTGCGCCAACTAATTGGGGTCCCTGCCTGGCGGGGGCTATCCAAGACCGTAGGCGGCGCAAGCCTTAAAACACCAGCCTACGCAGATGGTGCTCCCGATTCGTACCGAATCAGACACCAAAATGCGTCCGGCGTAGCTGGGCGAACCGGTAACATCCAGGAGTTAAACCCGTGGCAATCAAACTCGAAGACAAGAAGGCCATCGTCGCTGAAGTCAACGAGGCTGCCAAAGCTGCCCTGTCCGCTGTCGTGGCCGATGCCCGTGGCGTGACCGTGGGGGCCATGACCGGACTCCGTAAAGAGGCCCGCGAAGCTGGTGTGTACGTGAGAGTCGTACGTAACACCCTGGCTCGCCGCGCTGTTGAAGGTACTCAATTCGAGATCCTCAACGACGTGTTCAAAGGCCCGACCCTGATCGCCTTCTCCAATGAGCATCCGGGCGCTGCTGCCCGTATCTTCAAAGAGTTCGCCAAGGGTCAGGACAAGTTCGAGATCAAGGCCGCTGCATTCGAGGGACAGTTCCTCGCAGCCAACCAGATCGACGTGCTGGCAAGCCTGCCGACCTACAACGAAGCCGTTGCACAACTGATGAGCGTCATTCAGGGCGCTACCAGCAAGCTGGCTCGTACTTTGGCGGCTATTCGCGACCAGAAAGAAGGTGCTGCCGCCTAAGTGGGCGACAGATTTCTTTCCAGCCTATTGTTAATTTGATGGCCGTTATGGCCACTCACCTAATACAGGAATTAGAGTCATGGCTCTGACCAACGAAGACATCATCAACGCCGTATCCGAAATGTCCGTCATGCAGATCGTCGAACTGATCAAGGCGATGGAAGAGAAGTTCGGCGTTACCGCTGCTGCTGCCGTTGCTGCTGGCCCGGCTGCTGCTGCTCCGGTTGCTGAAGAGCAGACCGAATTCACCATTGTCCTGGCTGAGGCTGGCGACAAGAAAGTGAACGTGATCAAGGTCGTTCGTGAACTGACCGGCCTGGGCCTGAAAGAAGCCAAGGCAGTGGTTGACGGCGCTCCTGGTGTGGTCAAGGAAGGCGTGTCCAAGGAAGAAGCCGAGGCCGCCAAGAAGTCTCTGGAAGAAGCTGGCGCCAAAGTCGAGCTCAAGTAAGCGACGACTTTGCGTCTACAGCCCGGGCGGTTCGCTTGAGGCTGATGGCTGGTGGCAAATGCCACCGGCCTTTTTCCGTTATGGGTAGCTGGCTAGTAGCCTATGCCGATGACGTACCACCAATTCGATGGGTGGCGCAGGCCAATCGGTCTGCATGATTTTCTGGCAACTCCCATCGGAGGGGCCAAACAAGCAGGTGACCAAGCTGGGGAACGCTGATGGCTTACTCATACACTGAGAAAAAACGTATCCGCAAGGACTTTAGCAAGTTGCCGGACGTCATGGATGTGCCTTATCTCCTGGCCATCCAACTGGATTCCTATCGCGAATTCCTGCAGGCGGGGGCTGGCAAGGATCAGCTCCGTGACGTCGGCCTGCATGCGGCCTTCAAGTCCGTTTTCCCGATCATCAGCTATTCCGGCAATGCTGCCTTGGAATACGTTGGCTACCGTTTGGGCGAGCCGGCCTTCGATGTCAAAGAGTGTGTACTGCGGGGGGTGACCTTCGCCGTACCGCTGCGTGTGAAAGTTCGCCTCATCATTTTCGACAAGGAATCGTCCAACAAGGCGATCAAGGACATCAAGGAGCAGGAAGTCTACATGGGGGAAATCCCCCTAATGACCGAAAACGGTACCTTCATCATCAACGGTACCGAGCGCGTCATCGTTTCCCAGTTGCATCGTTCCCCGGGCGTCTTCTTCGATCACGACCGTGGCAAGACTCATAGCTCGGGCAAGCTGCTGTACTCCGCGCGGATCATCCCCTACCGCGGCTCTTGGTTGGACTTCGAGTTCGATCCGAAGGATGCCGTGTTCGTCCGCATCGACCGGCGCCGCAAGCTGCCGGCCTCGGTCCTGCTGCGCGCGCTCGGTTATAGCACCGAAGAAGTCCTGGATATCTTCTATGCTACCAACGTGTTCCATGTGAACGAGCAGGGACTCAGTCTGGAGCTCGTCCCGCAACGCCTTCGTGGTGAAATCGCAGTCTTCGACATCAAGGATGCGAGCGGCAAGGTCATCGTCGAGCAGGGGCGCCGTATTACTGCCCGCCATATCAACCAGTTGGAAAAGGCTGGCATCACTCAGCTGGACGTCCCGCTGGACTACGTCATTGGTCGTACCACGGCCAAGGCCATCGTGCACCCGGCCACTGGGGAGATCATTGCGGAGTGCAACACCGAGCTGACTACCGAGTTTCTGGTGAAGATCGCCAAGGCGCAGGTCGTTCGCATCGAGACCCTGTACACCAACGATATCGACTGTGGTCCGTTCATTTCGGATACGCTGAAGATCGATTCGACCACCAATCAACTTGAGGCATTGGTCGAGATCTATCGCATGATGCGGCCGGGCGAGCCGCCGACCAAGGATGCTGCCGAGACCCTGTTCAACAACCTGTTCTTCAGTGCGGAGCGCTACGACCTGTCGGCTGTAGGCCGCATGAAGTTCAACCGCCGTATTGGCCGCACCGAAATCGAAGGGGCTGGCGTGCTGAGTCGCGAGGACATCGTCGATGTACTCAAGACCTTGGTCGACATCCGTAACGGCAAAGGCATCGTCGATGACATCGACCACCTGGGCAACCGTCGCGTACGCTGTGTCGGCGAGATGGCCGAGAACCAGTTCCGCGTTGGCCTCGTGCGTGTCGAGCGCGCGGTCAAGGAACGTCTGTCCATGGCCGAAAGCGAAGGCCTGATGCCTCAGGACCTGATCAACGCCAAACCAGTTGCCGCGGCGGTCAAGGAGTTCTTCGGCTCCAGCCAGCTGTCGCAGTTCATGGACCAGAACAACCCGCTCTCCGAAATCACCCACAAGCGCCGTGTATCAGCACTCGGCCCGGGTGGTCTGACCCGCGAGCGTGCCGGCTTCGAAGTCCGCGACGTGCACCCGACCCACTACGGCCGCGTGTGTCCGATCGAGACTCCTGAAGGTCCGAACATCGGTCTAATCAACTCTCTGGCAGCCTATGCGCGCACCAATCAGTACGGCTTCCTGGAGAGCCCGTATCGGGTGGTGAAAAATGGTCTGGTGACCGACGAGATCGTGTTCCTCTCCGCCATCGAAGAGGCCGACCATGTGATCGCCCAGGCTTCGGCGACCATGGACGAGAACAACCGTCTGGTCGACGAGCTGGTGGCCGTGCGTCATCTGAATGAGTTCACCGTCAAGGCGCCGGAAGACGTCACCCTGATGGACGTCTCGCCGCGCCAGGTGGTGTCCGTTGCGGCCTCGCTGATTCCGTTCCTCGAGCACGACGACGCCAACCGTGCCCTCATGGGCTCGAACATGCAGCGTCAAGCCGTCCCGACTCTGCGCGCTGACAAGCCGCTTGTTGGTACCGGCATGGAGCGGAACGTCGCCCGTGACTCCGGTGTCTGCGTCGTGGCGCGCCGTGGTGGTGTGATCGATTCGGTCGATGCTTCGCGCATCGTGGTTCGTGTCAATGATGACGAGGTCGAGACCGGCGAAGCAGGTGTCGACATCTATAACCTGACCAAGTACACCCGCTCCAACCAGAACACCTGCATCAACCAGCGTCCGCTGGTAAGCAAGGGCGACGTGGTCGCGCGCGGCGATATCATGGCCGATGGTCCCTCCACCGACATGGGCGAGTTGGCTCTCGGGCAGAACATGCGCGTGGCGTTCATGCCCTGGAACGGCTTCAACTTCGAGGACTCCATCTGTCTGTCGGAGCGCGTGGTACAGGAAGATCGCTTCACCACCATCCACATCCAGGAACTGACCTGTGTGGCGCGCGACACCAAGCTCGGTCCGGAGGAGATCACTGCGGATATCCCGAACGTCGGTGAGGCGGCGCTGAACAAGCTGGACGAAGCCGGTATCGTGTACGTCGGGGCCGAAGTGCAGGCTGGCGACATTCTGGTCGGCAAGGTCACTCCGAAGGGCGAAACCCAGCTGACTCCCGAAGAGAAGCTGCTGCGTGCGATCTTCGGTGAGAAGGCCAGCGACGTTAAGGACACCTCCCTGCGGGTGCCGACCGGCACCAAGGGCACTGTTATCGACGTTCAGGTCTTCACCCGTGACGGCGTCGAGCGCGATTCCCGTGCACTGGCGATCGAGAAGATGCAGCTGGACGAGATCCGCAAGGACCTCAACGAGGAATTCCGCATCGTCGAGGGAGCAACCTTCGAGCGTCTGCGCGCAGCTCTGGTTGGCGCTGTCTGCGAGGGTGGCGCCGGCCTGAAGAAGGGCACCGAAATTACCGTCGAGGTCCTCGATGGCCTGGAGCATGGCCAATGGTTCAAGCTGCGTATGGCCGACGATGCACTCAACGAGCAGTTGGAGAAGGCTCAGGCCTATCTCTCCGATCGTCGTCAGCTGCTCGATGACAAGTTCGAGGACAAGAAGCGCAAGCTGCAGCAGGGCGACGATCTGGCGCCGGGCGTGTTGAAGATCGTCAAGGTCTACCTCGCGATCAAGCGCCGCATTCAGCCGGGCGACAAGATGGCCGGTCGTCACGGTAACAAGGGTGTGGTCTCGGTGATCATGCCGGTCGAAGACATGCCTCACGACGAGAGCGGCGTCCCGGTGGACATCGTGCTCAACCCGCTGGGCGTGCCGTCGCGGATGAACGTCGGACAGATCCTCGAAACCCACCTGGGCCTCGCGGCCAAGGGCTTGGGCGAGAAGATCAACCGCATGCTCGAGGAGCAACGCAAGCTCGCCGAGCTACGGCAACTGCTGAGCCAGATCTACAACGAGATCGGCGGTCGCAGGAAGGAAGACCTGGACAGTTTCAGCGATCAGGAAATCCTCGATCTGGCGAACAACCTGCGTAAGGGCGTGCCCATGGCTACCCCGGTGTTTGACGGTGCCAAGGAAACCGAGATCAAGGCCATGCTGAAGCTGGCCGATCTGCCCGAGAGCGGTCAGATGTTCCTGTACGACGGCCGTACCGGCAACCGCTTCGAGCGTCCGACGACCGTAGGCTACATGTACATGCTGAAGCTGAACCACCTAGTCGACGACAAGATGCATGCTCGCTCCACCGGTTCCTACAGCCTGGTCACCCAGCAGCCGCTGGGCGGTAAGGCGCAGTTCGGCGGTCAGCGCTTCGGGGAGATGGAGGTCTGGGCGCTGGAAGCTTACGGTGCCGCCTACACCCTGCAGGAAATGCTGACTGTGAAGTCTGACGACGTGAACGGCCGGACCAAGATGTACAAGAACATCGTCGACGGTGATCACCGCATGGAGGCCGGCATGCCCGAGTCCTTCAACGTGCTGATCAAAGAAATCCGTTCGCTCGGCATCGACATCGAACTGGAAACCGAATAACCACGCACCGCCTGAGCGGCCCCGGATCCCGATCCGCGAGGCCGCCGGTCCGTGAGGAGGAAAGGCTTTGAAAGACCTTCTGAATCTTCTGAAAAACCAAGGTCAACTCGAAGAGTTCGATGCCATTCGTATCGGTTTGGCTTCGCCCGAGATGATCCGCTCCTGGTCCTTCGGTGAGGTGAAAAAGCCGGAGACCATCAACTACCGTACCTTCAAGCCGGAGCGCGACGGCCTGTTCTGCGCCAAGATCTTCGGTCCGGTGAAGGACTACGAGTGCCTGTGCGGCAAGTACAAGCGCCTGAAGCACCGCGGCGTGATCTGCGAGAAGTGCGGTGTCGAAGTGGCTCTGGCCAAGGTGCGCCGTGAGCGCATGGCGCACATCGAGCTGGCCTCGCCGGTCGCCCACATCTGGTTCCTCAAGTCTCTGCCGTCCCGCATCGGTCTGCTGCTGGACATGACCCTGCGTGACATCGAGCGCGTGCTTTATTTCGAAAGCTACGTGGTAATCGATCCGGGTATGACCACCTTGGAGAGGGGGCAGCTGCTGAATGATGAGCAGTACTTCGAGGCTCTTGAAGAGTTCGGCGATGACTTCGACGCTCGCATGGGCGCCGAAGCGGTACGCGAGCTGCTCAATCAGATCGATCTGGAACACGAGATCGGCCGCTTGCGCGAAGAGATTCCGCAGACGAACTCGGAAACCAAGATCAAGAAGCTGTCCAAGCGGCTGAAGCTTATGGAGGCCTTCCAGGGCTCGGGCAACCTGCCCGAGTGGATGATTCTGACCGTCCTGCCGGTGCTGCCGCCGGATCTGCGGCCGCTGGTTCCGCTGGATGGTGGCCGCTTCGCGACCTCGGATCTGAACGATCTGTACCGCCGGGTGATCAACCGTAACAACCGCCTGAAGCGCCTGCTCGATCTGGCTGCGCCGGACATCATCGTGCGCAACGAGAAGCGCATGCTGCAGGAAGCAGTGGACGCACTGCTGGACAACGGCCGTCGCGGTCGAGCCATCACCGGCTCCAACAAGCGCCCGCTGAAGTCCCTGGCCGACATGATCAAGGGTAAGCAGGGCCGTTTCCGTCAGAACCTGCTCGGCAAGCGCGTCGACTACTCGGGCCGCTCGGTGATCACCGTAGGTCCGACCCTGCGCCTGCACCAGTGCGGTCTGCCGAAAAAGATGGCTCTCGAGCTGTTCAAACCCTTCATCTTCGGCAAGCTGGAAGCCCGTGGTCTGGCTACCACCATCAAGGCGGCAAAGAAGATGGTCGAGCGCGAGCTGCCCGAGGTCTGGGACGTTCTGGCCGATGTCATCCGCGAACATCCCGTGTTGCTGAACCGGGCACCGACCCTGCACCGTCTGGGCATCCAGGCATTCGAGCCGGTGCTGATCGAGGGCAAGGCAATTCAGCTGCACCCGCTGGTGTGCGCCGCGTACAACGCCGACTTCGACGGCGACCAGATGGCCGTGCACGTTCCGCTGACCCTCGAGGCACAGCTGGAAGCCCGTGCGCTGATGATGTCGACCAACAACGTCCTGTCCCCGGCCAACGGCGAGCCGATCATCGTGCCGTCGCAGGACGTGGTGCTGGGTCTCTATTACATGACCCGCGAAGCGATCAACGCCAAGGGTGAGGGCCGCGTATTCGCCGATCTGCAGGAGGTCGACCGGGTGTTCCGTGCCGGTGAGGCTTCGTTGCATGCCAAGGTCAAGGTGCGCATCCGCGAGACCGTCAAGCAGAAAGACGGAAGCCTGGTGAAGAACACCCGTATCGTCGACACCACTGTCGGTCGTGCCTTGCTGTTCCAGGTGGTTCCGGCAGGCTTGCCGTTCGATGTGGTCAACCAGCCGATGAAGAAGAAGGCGATCTCCAAGCTGATCAACCACTGCTACCGCACGGTTGGTCTGAAGGAGACCGTTATCTTCGCTGACCAGCTGATGTACACCGGTTTCGCCTTCTCCACCCTGTCCGGCGTGTCGATCGGCGTGAACGATTTCGTCATTCCGGACGAAAAGGCTCGCATCATCGATGCGGCCACCGACGAGGTGAAGGAGATCGAGAGCCAGTACGCCTCGGGCCTGGTGACCCAGGGCGAGAAGTACAACAAGGTGATCGACCTGTGGTCGAAGGCCAACGACGAAGTATCCAAGGCGATGATGTCCAACCTCTCGAAAGAGAAGGTTGTCGACCGCAAGGGTAATGAGGTCGAGCAGGAGTCCTTCAACTCCATGTACATGATGGCCGACTCCGGTGCGCGGGGTTCCGCGGCACAGATCCGTCAGCTGGCTGGTATGCGCGGTCTGATGGCCAAGCCGGATGGCTCCATCATCGAGACCCCCATCACGGCGAACTTCCGCGAGGGTCTGAACGTACTGCAGTACTTCATTTCCACCCACGGTGCTCGTAAAGGTCTGGCAGATACCGCACTGAAGACCGCGAACTCGGGTTACCTGACTCGTCGTCTGGTCGATGTGGCGCAGGATCTGGTTGTGACCGAGGTCGACTGCGGTACCGATCAGGGCCTGCTCATGACTCCGCATATCGAGGGCGGCGACGTGGTCGAGCCGCTCGGTGAGCGAGTATTGGGCCGTGTCATCGCCAAAGACGTGCTCAAGCCCGGCAGCGATGAGGTCCTGGTGCCGGCTGGCGCTCTGATCGACGAGCAGTGGGTCGAGTTCATCGAACTGAACAGCATCGACGAAGTGGTCGTGCGTTCGCCGATCACCTGCGAGACCCGTTATGGCATCTGTGCCAAGTGTTATGGTCGCGATTTGGCCCGCGGACATCAGGTTAACATCGGGGAAGCGGTCGGCGTCATCGCTGCTCAGTCCATCGGTGAGCCGGGTACCCAGCTCACCATGCGTACCTTCCACATCGGCGGTGCGGCAAGTCGGACCTCGGCTGTCGACAACGTCGTGGTGAAGAATGGCGGTACCATCCGACTGCACAATCTGAAGCACGTCGAGCGTATCGATGGCGCCCTGGTTGCCGTATCCCGCTCGGGTGAACTGGCCGTGGCGGACGACTTCGGTCGCGAGCGCGAGCGCTACAAGCTGCCATACGGTGCGGTGATTTCCATCAAAGAGGGAGACAGGGTCGATCCGGGCGCAGTGGTTGCCAAGTGGGACCCGCACACTCACCCGATCGTTACCGAAATGAAGGGTACAGTGACCTTCGTCGGGATGGAGGAAGGCATCACCATCAAGCGCCAGACTGACGAGCTGACCGGTCTGACCAACATCGAGGTGATGGATCCGAAGGATCGTCCTGCCGCAGGCAAAGACATCCGTCCTGCAGTGAAGCTGGTCGATGCCAATGGCAAGGAACTGCTGCTGCCGGGTACGGACGTGCCGGCTCAGTACTTCCTGCCGGCTAACGCCTTGGTTGGTGTGGCTGACGGTGCCGAGGTGAACGTGGGTGACGTTATCGCCCGTATTCCTCAGGAAACCTCGAAGACCCGCGACATCACCGGTGGTCTGCCGCGGGTTGCCGACCTGTTCGAGGCCCGTCGTCCCAAGGAGCCCTCGATCCTGGCGGAAATCAGCGGCACCATCAGTTTCGGCAAGGAAACCAAGGGCAAGCGTCGCCTGGTAATCACTCCGACGGACGGTAGCGAGCCGTACGAGGAGCTGATTCCGAAGTGGCGCCACCTCAACGTCTTCGAAGGCGAACAGGTGAACCGCGGTGAGGTGATCTCGGACGGCCCGAGTAATCCGCACGACATTCTGCGCCTGCTGGGCGTCAGTGCGCTGGCCAAGTACATCGTCAACGAGATCCAAGACGTATATCGCCTGCAAGGGGTGAAGATCAACGACAAGCACATCGAGACCATCCTGCGTCAGATGCTGCGCAAGGTTGAGATCACCGAGGTCGGCGACTCCAGCTTCATCAAGGGTGATCAGATGGAGCTGACCCAGGTGCTGGAGGAAAATGAACGTCTGGTTGTTGAGGACAAGTTCGTCTCCAAGTACGACCGCGTCCTGCTTGGTATCACCAAGGCGTCGTTGTCCACGGAGTCCTTCATCTCGGCAGCTTCCTTCCAGGAGACCACCCGTGTCCTCACCGAAGCGGCGGTCACCGGCAAGCGCGACTATCTGCGTGGTTTGAAGGAAAACGTAGTCGTCGGTCGCCTGATTCCGGCCGGTACCGGTCTGGCTTATCACAGCGAGCGTAAGCGCAAGCGTGATGCCGAGAAGCCGGTTCGGGTGAGCGCAGAAGAGGTTGAAGCAGCCCTCACCGAAGCGCTGAACATCAGCGGCAATTGAGTGCCAAGGCCTGGGAGTGCTCCCGGGCCTTGCCTTGACGGGGGATGGCAGTCTCTTTAGACTTGTGCACCCCTAAATTTGGCAGGGCGGTCCGCTCTGCCATTTTGTTTATGTCGAAAGACAACAGTGGAGCTAGTAGATGGCAACTATCAACCAGCTGGTACGTCAGCCGCGCAAGCGCATGGTCGAAAAAAGCGACGTGCCGGCGCTGCAGAACTGCCCGCAGCGTCGTGGTGTGTGCACCCGCGTGTACACCACTACGCCGAAAAAACCGAACTCCGCACTGCGTAAGGTCTGCCGTGTGCGTCTGACCAATGGTTATGAAGTCACCTCCTACATCGGCGGTGAAGGTCACAACCTGCAGGAGCACAGCGTCGTTCTGATCCGCGGCGGTCGTGTGAAGGACCTTCCGGGTGTGCGTTATCATACCGTGCGTGGTTCCCTGGATACTTCCGGCGTTAAAGACCGTAAGCAGGGTCGTTCCAAGTACGGCGCCAAGCGTCCGAAGTAATCCATTTTTCTATTTATTGAGTCGATAAGAGTAAGGTCGGGCGTAACGGAATCGTTACCGTTCCGAGCTAACCTGAAGACCGTTTGAGGGCTTATCAATGCCAAGACGTCGTGTAGCAGCCAAGCGCGAGATTCTTGACGATCCGAAGTACGGCAGCCAGATCCTTGCCAAGTTCATGAACCACGTTATGGAAAGCGGCAAGAAAGCCGTTGCCGAGCGTATCGTGTACGGGGCACTAGAGAAAGTTAAAGAGCGCAAGAACAGCGATCCCCTGGAACTCTTCGAAAAAGCACTCGACGCCATCGCTCCGCTGGTCGAAGTGAAGTCCCGCCGCGTAGGTGGCGCGACCTATCAGGTTCCGGTCGAAGTTCGTCCGTCCCGTCGCAATGCTCTAGCAATGCGTTGGCTGGTGGAGTCCGCCCGCAAGCGTGGCGAGAAATCCATGGCCCTGCGTCTTGCTGGAGAGCTGCTCGACGCTGCCGAAGGCAAGGGCGCTGCTGTTAAGAAGCGTGAAGACGTGCACCGCATGGCAGAGGCGAACAAGGCCTTCTCGCACTATCGTTTCTAAGAAGCGCTTTCATCTAGCGAGGACCCTACCGTGGCCCGTACTACTCCAATCAACCGCTACCGCAATATCGGTATCTGCGCCCACGTGGATGCCGGTAAGACTACCACCACCGAGCGGATCCTGTTCTACACCGGTCTCAGCCACAAGATGGGTGAGGTGCACGACGGTGCTGCTACCACCGACTGGATGGTGCAGGAGCAGGAGCGTGGTATCACCATTACCTCCGCGGCGATCACCACCTTCTGGGAAGGTTCGCGCGGCCAGTACGATAAGTACCGCGTAAACGTGATCGATACCCCCGGTCACGTGGACTTCACCATTGAGGTGGAGCGCTCCCTGCGCGTGCTGGACGGTGCTGTCGTGGTGTTCTGTGGCACCTCCGGCGTTGAGCCGCAGTCCGAAACCGTATGGCGTCAGGCCAACAAGTACGGCGTTCCGCGTATCGTTTACGTGAACAAGATGGACCGCGCCGGCGCCAACTTCCTGCGCGTCATCGGTCAGATCAAGAATCGCCTGGGGCACACCCCGGTTCCGGTTCAGCTGGCCATCGGTGCCGAGGATGACTTCCAGGGGCAGGTCGACCTGCTGAAGATGAAGGCCATCTACTGGAACGAAGACGACAAGGGTACTTCCTACCGCGAGGAAGAAATTCCTGCCGAGCTGGTGGACCTGGCCAACGAGTGGCGCAGCAACATGGTCGAGTCTGCTGCTGAGGCCAACGAAGAGCTGATGAACAAGTACTTGGAAGAGGGCGACCTGTCCGTCGAGGACATCAAGGCCGGCCTGCGCCAGCGTACCATCGCCTGCGAGATCGTTCCGGCGGTCTGCGGCTCCTCGTTCAAGAACAAGGGCGTGCCCCTGGTTCTCGACGCGGTCATCGACTTCCTGCCGGCTCCGACCGAGATTCCGGCGATCCAGGGTATCCATCCGGATCACATCGATGAAGGTGACGAGGCGCCGAAAGACGAGCGTCATGCCGACGATAATGCGCCGTTCTCCGCGCTGGCGTTCAAGATCGCTACCGACCCGTTCGTCGGTACCTTGACCTTCGTGCGCGTCTACTCCGGTGTTCTGGAGTCCGGTCAGTCGGTCATCAACTCCGTGAAGGGCAAGAAAGAGCGCGTTGGTCGTATGGTGCAGATGCACGCCAACCAGCGTGACGAGATCAAGGAAGTGCGCGCCGGCGACATCGCGGCCCTGATCGGTATGAAGGACGTCACCACTGGCGACACCCTGTGCGATCCGGAGCAGCCGATCGTTCTCGAGCGCATGGACTTTCCGGAGCCGGTTATTCACGTAGCTGTCGAGCCGAAGACCAAGGCTGACCAAGAGAAGATGGGTATCGCTCTGGGCAAGCTGGCCCAGGAAGACCCGTCGTTCCGCGTCAAGACCGACGAAGAGTCCGGCCAGACCATCATCGGTGGTATGGGTGAGCTGCACTTGGATATCATCGTCGACCGCATGAAGCGCGAGTTCGGCGTCGAGGCCAACATCGGCAAGCCGCAGGTGGCCTACCGCGAAACCATCTCCAAGGACAATGTCGAGATCGAAGGCAAGTTCGTTCGTCAGTCCGGTGGTCGCGGTCAGTTCGGTCATTGCTGGATTCGCTTCTCGGCTCCGGACGTGGACGAGAAGGGCAATATCACCGAAGGTCTGGTCTTCACCAACGAAGTCGTGGGTGGTGTGGTTCCGAAGGAATACATTCCGGCGATCCAGAAGGGTATCGAGGAGCAGATGAAGAACGGCGTCGTCGCCGGCTATCCGCTCATCGGCCTGAAGGCAACTGTGTTCGATGGTTCCTACCATGACGTCGACTCGAACGAGATGGCGTTCAAGATCGCTGCCTCGATGGCGACCAAGCAGCTGGCCCAGAAGGGCGGCGGCAAGGTCCTCGAGCCGATCATGAAGGTAGAGGTAGTGACTCCTGAGGATTACATGGGCGACGTGATGGGTGACCTGAACCGCCGTCGTGGTCTGATCCAGGGCATGGAAGACACCGTCTCCGGCAAGGTCATTCGCGCCGAGGTTCCGCTGGGCGAGATGTTTGGCTACGCTACCGACGTACGTTCCATGTCCCAGGGTCGCGCGAGCTACTCCATGGAATTCTCCAAATACGCCGAAGCTCCGTCGAACATCGTCGAAGCGCTGGTTAAAAAGCAAGCTTGATTCAGCCCTTTTAGCAAGAGGTTTACTGTCGTGGCTAAGGAAAAATTCGAACGTAACAAACCGCACGTCAACGTTGGCACCATCGGTCACGTGGACCATGGCAAGACCACTCTGACTGCCGCTCTGACCAAGGTTTGCGCTGAGACCTGGGGTGGTGCCGCTCGCGCCTTCGACCAGATCGACAATGCGCCGGAAGAGAAGGCTCGTGGTATCACCATCAATACCTCGCACGTAGAATACGACTCGGCGATCCGTCACTACGCTCACGTGGACTGCCCCGGTCACGCTGACTATGTGAAGAACATGATCACCGGTGCTGCCCAGATGGATGGCGCTATCCTGGTTTGCTCGGCTGCCGACGGCCCCATGCCGCAAACCCGCGAGCACATTCTGCTGTCCCGCCAGGTAGGCGTTCCCTACATCGTCGTGTTCCTGAACAAGGCCGACATGGTGGACGATGCCGAGCTGCTCGAGCTGGTCGAAATGGAAGTTCGCGATCTGCTGTCCACCTACGACTTCCCGGGCGACGACACCCCGATCGTCATCGGCTCCGCACTGATGGCGCTGGAAGGCAAGGACGACAACGGTATCGGCGTTTCCGCTGTGCGCAAGCTGGTCGAGACTCTGGATAGCTATATCCCTGAGCCGGTGCGTGCCGTGGATCAGCCGTTCCTGATGCCGATCGAAGACGTGTTCTCCATTTCCGGCCGTGGCACCGTGGTGACCGGTCGTGTCGAGCGCGGCATCGTCAAGGT